>JAEDHQ010000027.1 GCA_016296945.1 Bacilli bacterium
AGAATATTTTTTTCGTTAATAGAAAGAATTCTAGATATTATAGAACTTTCATCAGGTATTAAAGGCAATAACGATTCAACAAGTTTACTGTTATAAACGTTATAATTTCCATTTTCTGAATATCTAGCATTATTTTGAATTCCACCCCATTTATCTCTATACATAGTATGTTCAAAGAAATTAATTTCTTCTAATGATGCAACATCGCTATATCTAAACATTAATTTCAAAATTGTATCCATATCATATGTAGATGTTCCTCTTGAAGACGATGAAAATAAACCTTTCACTCCAACCTTCTTTACGAATGCTTTATAAACCTTAGGACAATTATACTTTTCTAAATAATATGTTATAAGATGACCTGATTCATCTTTTCCTTGTAATGAAATAGTATTAAACAATTCAACATCATCGTTTTTACAGCATAATTCCATTTTACTTATAATAATTATTTCAGGTTCTCTTTCTTTGCCAGTTAGTAAGTAATCTAATGAAACCTCAAATATTTTTGCTAATTCAATTAATATAGTAATTTCTGGATTACCTTCACCTGTTTCCCATTTACTTACTGCTTTATCAGTTACATGAACCTTTTCCGCCAATTCAAGTTGAGTTATTCCTTTTTTCTTTCTAAGCTTCTTAATTCTTTCATTTAATGTTTCTTCTTTTTTTGTAAATAGTCCCATTTTGTGTTCCTCCTTTTGACATTTATAGTATAACAAATAAGGTAAAAATAACCTACCTACTCTTCTTCTAGTTGATTTTTTTCTACTAAAAGTTGATAAATTAAACTCTACTTCTAGTTGAATTATATCATTTTTTCATCATTTAACTACTTAACTATTAAAAAACTATCATTAATTTACTTTCTAATATTTGAGTTTGCTTCTTGTTCAGTTTTATAAAGTCTAGATTGTCCTACTTTATAACCTGCACTTTTCTTTGGATATCTAATCAAATAGAATCCACCAGAATATTTATCAATTTCAACTTCTAAAACAAAGATAGTTGATTCAATGATCCATGCTTTATCACCTTGATTAAACTTTACCATTGAATCACCTGCCTTTTATTTTTGAATTAAGTTTACATCATTTATGTTGCTTGCTTCTTCTTTTGTAATCTCAAACATTACTGTCCATTCAGCCATATCTCAAGTTCCAATTATAGGTACTTTTCTTTTTACAGTAACGTCAATAACATCTCCATTAATCTTTACATCTTTTAATTTGTGTGAAACACTACCTGATCCTTCAGATATCAAAGCAAATACTAATGAATTGTTTTTAAAGAATTCCTCATTACAATTTTCGACATATTTTGACATTCTACTTTCACTTTCAGTTTCAATGTATTCAGTTAATTCTTCTACTGAATCTATTATAAAATACTTTCCATCTTCTGTATTATCATCCCATTGGGGATGAATAATTTGAGCATTTCTACTAGTATAAGAACACGCAACTAAAGGCATAAATAAAAATAACATACACAAAAAATATAATAATTTTTCGTTCTAAACTCCTATGTAAATTTGATAGGTTAAGTATACCACAAAATCACTTTTTTTACTATAATTATGAGATACTTTTCTTATTTTAAAATTGCTACTTTTAGGCTGTTTACTTTCGAAGAAAGTAATGGTATATTCTCTGGTACGAAAGGAGACGTTTTATAGTGAAATACTTATTAAATTGTAGTGTTTATTCCTACACTAAACACGATGGATGTAGTGTTCTATTTAGTAGTGAAATAGAGTCTGAGAATCTTGCACATTTAGAAGATTTTCTAGATAGTTTTGCAGGTTTGATAAACCTTAATAGTGAATTCAATCCTAAAGAACCTTGCATCAAGTTTTCTTCAATAATTGGTTATAATGATGAAAAAGAAAATCTACACATTATAAAAGAAAAATATGTTCTGTTCGACTTAAGAACACAGTGTGATGATTTCTGGGATTTATCTAGCAGATTGAAAACCTACATGCAATAAAAAAAGCCCCTCTTTCCAACTAAGGATTGATGGGGTTGATTATTTCTTATTCTTGATTAAGTTAATAGTTGATTCAATAGTTGTAGTTAACCAAGCGTCCACACTACCATAATTTTTACTAATGAACTTTTTAACATCATCAGTCATTTGCTCTAGTGCAATATCCTTCGCTTTATTAAGAGCGATAAGTTATGCTCCTTTATCAAAATTACCACTAATCTTTAAAGAATCTACATATCTTTGGAATACAGATTTAACTACATTTACTACAATATCTGTAGCTGTAGTTAATTGGATTCTATAATTTTCATCTTTAATTTTTGAATTTAAATATGCTATTAACCTAGTTCCTGCATATGTAGGCAAACGTTAAATTATTGAGTAATCGTTAAATTGTTATCAAATCGTTATAAAGTTATAAAATCTCTGCAGTTCCTTAATAAAATCTATCAATAAACTTAAACTATAAAAATTAAAAATCCCATCTTTTATCAAGACGGGTGGGACTTGAACCCCTATAAAAGCAAATAAAAAAAGACTTGATAATCAGATAAACAAGTCTTAATTTTAATATGGAGGCTCCAGTCGGATTTGAACCAACGATCAGGGTGTTGCAGACCCACGCCTTACCACTTGGCTATAGAGCCATATTAAATTTGCTATATAATTATAACAAATAATAATTAATTTGTAAAGTGTTTTTTGACAAAACTAAAAAAAAATGATATAATGCCTATACACATTATATTAAGGAGAACTAATAATAATGCAAAATTTTACTGACAAATTAAAAGACATTGAATTATTTTTATTAGACATGGATGGAACAATATATTTAGATGAAGACTTAATTGATGGGGCATTAGATTTTATTAATACACTAATCGAAAAAAATATTCCCTATGTTTTCTTAACAAATAATTCTTCTAAAAGTGTTGAAGATTATGTAAAAAAATTAAATCGTCTTAATATCCCTGGAGATGCTAGTAATATGTTTACATCAGGAAATGCAATGGGGATATACTTAAATAAACATTATCCTGATAAAACAGTTTATTTAGTAGGAACAAAGTCATTACAAAATCAATTAGAAGAATATAATATAAAATTTGATGACCAAAAACCAGATATTGTAGTATTTGGTTATGATACAGAACTAACATATGAAAAACTTGCAAAAGCTTGTGATTTTTTAGATGATGGAGCTATTTTTTTAGGAACTAATTGTGATAAAGTATGTCCTGTGAAAAATCATCGCTACGTTCCTGACTGTGGAAGTGTTTGTCAAATGATTACAAATGCAACTGGTAGAACTCCTACTTTTATTGGCAAGCCAAGTCCGGAAATGATTTATATCTTGAGCAATCAATTTAACATTCCAACTGAAAAAATTGCTATGGTTGGAGATCGTGTCTATACTGATATTACAGCTGGATACAATGCAAAGTCTTTTACAATCTGTGTTTTAAGTGGAGAAAGCACAATGGATACAATTAATAATTCTGAAATTAAACCAGATCTAATCGTAGATTCAGTAAAAGATCTAATTAAATATCTAAAATAAAAAACAGAGTTTATTCTCTGTTTTTATTTTATTTCAATAAAATTATCCTCTTCTACTTCTTTTGTTTTTTTAATTATTAATTCTAACACACCATTTTTCAATGATGCTTTAACCTTATTCTTTTCAATATTTCCAACATAAAACTTTCGATTAAACTCTCCAAAATATCTTTCTTTAAGTAAATAATTTGTTTCTTCATCAGGATTATCTTCATTATTTTCTTCAGATACTTTTGATATATAAACTTCAATATATCCATTACTTGAAACTAATCTAATATCTTCCTTTTGACATCCAGGAACATCAATCAATATTTTATAATAATCCGCATACTCAATAATGTCACTTTTCATTACTTGAGAAAAGCGATTAAATTTAAAAAAAGGAAAATCGAAAATATTATCAAACATAGAATTATTTTCATTTGTCATTTTATATTTCATTTTGTTTTCACCACCAATTATATTATTTACACTAAATGATTATAAATACCAAAAAAGTGATAGCAAAAACTACCACTTTTAACAGTTTATTAATCATCAACATCAAATGCTTCAACTGATTTTACTGCAATTGGTTTCGAATCACCATGTTTTACAAGTGACATTGTAATAAATGCACAAACACAGAAGAAGACACTATATGGGAATAATACTCTCATTGTTCCACACAAATCCATGAATAAACCAGAAATTATTGGTGTAATTATTTGTGCAAACATAGATGCGGTATAATAATATCCTGTATATTTACCTACATTGCTATTCTTGCTCATTTCTACAACCATTGGATATGAGTTAACATTGATAGTAGCCCATCCAATGCCAGCAAGGCCCATTGTAAAATAAATCAATACTTTAGTAGATTCTGTAGCAATTGATCCTAAAAAGAAAGCAGTAAATAAAATAATAATTCCAGCTAAAATAGTTTTCTTTCGACCAACCTTACTTGCAATCATTCCAATTGGAATATAACAAATCAAGGCAGTCGCATTAGCTACTAATAATGGAATTGAATACCCCATATTTAAAACATCACCGGCATAAACAGAGAACTTAGTTGTTGCTGCATTATATGCCATAAACCATAAAATAATTGAAGCAATAATTAAATAAAAACTCTTACGAACATCTTTAGGCATTTCTTCGATATTTTCTGTTGCTACTTCTTCTACTTCTTCAATAGCAAATTCTTTTTCTTGTGCTATACGTTCTTCAACTAATTTATTTTCATCAACCGTAAATAAGAATATTACTAATAAAATAATCATTAATAATCCTATTATAATAAATAACAGCATATAACTATGATAATCTTTGGCTAAGAATGACATTATCAATAAAGAAATAATCCCACCAACAGTGCCCATTAGATTTATAATCGCATTAGCTTTACTTCTTAATGGTTTTATTACTACATCAGGCATTAAAGAAACAGCTGGAGTTCGGAAAGTTGCCATCGCAATTAAAACTAGTAATAATATTCCTAAGAAGCCAATCAAATAACCAATATTACCTTTCGTATATTCCCAAGCAACAGCACCACGAACTTGTGTGGCATTTTCTTTAACAGTGAAGAATTGACGAACGCCAACTTCTTTAAGAAGCATCTTTAATGTGCCTAAATCTTCTTTATAAATATCACATAATGTTTCAATTAATACTTCATTTAAGGCATCAATTTCTTCTTGATGAACTCTTGTAGCTACTATAGTAGGTTCTTTACCTAATACTTTATCTAATAAACCTAGGTTTTCAGAAAACTCTAATTTATAGCGTTCTTCAGGAGTCATCGAAATGATTTCTGAAAATCTCTCTTTATCTTTTGGTGATAAATAATTTTGAATATAGTTTTCTTTAAATTCTCCTTCAGGAATACTTATATCAACAAAAGAAAAATATTTTTTCACATTCTCTTTTATATTGTTACCAAGCAATTCGTCAATTTGCTCATCAGTTAAGGTGCTTTGATACCAATAATCACCATAATGATAATCGAAAATATCATTAATTTCCTCTTCTGTTTTTCCTTCTAATAAATAATGATATTCGTTATTTTCATCTTTTAAATTATTATTTACTGTGACAACATAACCAACATTTGCTTCTTCTAATTTACTCATTTGCATATTATCAAATAGTGAAACACCAACTAGAAATATAGCTGCAACGATTGTACCTATGAAAATATAAGGTGTACGTTTACCATATTTAGTTTTTGTTTTATCTGATAAAGCACCAAATATTGGCAATAAGAATAATGCGAAAACATTATCTAAAGCCATAACAATACCAGACCAAGTTTGATTCAATCCAAATGTATTAATCAACATTTTGGAAATAACATTATCATATACTTGCCAAAACATGCAAATAATTAAAAATGCCAATCCAACAAAAAACACTTTTTTCGTTTGTAATTTCATAATTCTCTCTCCCTTATTTTAAATACTTTATTATTTTAATTTTTTACCTGATTTTATGACTACCTTCTTACTTAAAATATCCATTGCATCAAGGATATCTTCATTTTGATGATAGTTATCATAATAAATAGATAATTCAGTACAAGCAAATAAAAAGATGTCAAAATTGTCTTTTTCTTTTTCAATAATTTCATTTAATAAATCTAATTTATGAAAACCTGCTTTCGTTTGATAAATAACTTCCATTACTTTTGCTTGATTTAATACACTAGGATAGCCTATTTTTAATAAAGTATCAGTTTCATATACATGTGATTCCTTTGTTCCATTCGTACACAAAACGCATACTTTTGGGTTGACATAATTGTCTTTAATAAATCTTAATGCTTCTTCAATCATATCAATCATTTTAATGTTATTCATAATAAAACGATTTTTAAAATAATGGGCTGTATTGCAAGGAATAACAAAATATTCACATTTTAGTTGTTCTAATGTTTTTATTCCTTGATTAATTTTATCAACAGGATCATCCCCATTATTTAAAATTGCAGCAGTTCGATCTGGTATTGAACAATTATTTAATATTACCATTTCAATATGATCTTGATCACAAGCAGCATCAGTATGATTAATGATCATTTCATAAAGTTTTGCAGTGGCCATTGGTCCCATGCCACCTAAAATCCCAATCTTATAACTCATAATCTACAACCTCATCAAATAAATCTGCAAATAATTGATTGAATTCATATAATGCCTTCACGTTCTTTTGAAATCCTTTTAAAGAATGAGAAAACAATAAGGAATTTAGGACTGCTTCTTCTGTCATTTCGACAGTTCTTTTAAAAATTGTATTTATATAGTCATCACTCAATCTTTCAATTGTGTCAATTGGCGCGTCTACAAAATGCTTAACTTTGTTAGCAGTAGTAAAGCCAACAAAGACATCCCCACTACCATTACCAGCATATGAACCAGTTCGACCTATACCAATTTCCACACGTTTTAAGATACGCTTTATTTGCCTTTCATTTAAAGGTAAATCAGTAGCAAAACAAGCTACAATTGATCCTTTATCTTCAGTAGCATCATTATATGCTTTTATTTTATCTCCTAAATATCTCCCTTTAAAAATTAAATCTTTTCCGTTTCCAGATCCGAAATTTGAATTGACAATAATTCCAATTGTGTAAATTTTTCCATTATATTCAATTAATCTAGAGGAAGATCCAATTCCTCCTTTAAAACCATGGCAAATCATTCCGCGACCAGCACCAACATCTCCTTGCTTAAAATCTTCTTTTAAATCATTTAATGCTTTATAATAATCGTCCTTATTTAAAACACGATCTCGAGATTTATTTAAACTACCATCATTACATTCCATAACTAATGGATTAACAGTACCCGTCGAAACTCCAATTTCTTGGTTGTTTGCTAATGCCTCTTCTACTACACCATCCATAATTTTTCCTACATTCATTGTGGAAGTAAAAGTAATATTTGTCTCAATTGTCCCCAGTTCTTCAACTTGTACTAGACCCGTAGATTTACCAAAGCCATTAAATGAAAAGTTGCTAGCAACTACTTTTTCTTTGAAAATATTCCCTGGATGAGGTTTTATAACTGTAATACCTGTGTGATAATCATCTTGGTCACAAGTATAATGGCCAACAGTTACACCAGCCACATCACAAATATTGTTTAATCTTCCAATTTGTCCATTCCCTATTGATACAAATCTTCTGATTTTAGATTTATAAGGGATTAGATAGTAAAAATAATCTTCTTTTGTAAAATGATATATCGATAAATCTTTATCTCCATAATATTCAATTCTAAGAATATCTTCTAATCGTAAATAATTTAACACAATTAAGCGATCAATTAAATGCTTTAATTCATCAAAATTATCAAAACATATTTCATCAATTACAAGTTTTAAAGTTGTTTGGTCAATATAATATTTTAAAAAAGAATCATTATAAGTTATTTTTTGCATAATAAAAACTAATATTGATAGTCTAAATCAATATATACCTCAATATTAGTATACCATAATTATTTTATTAAAACAATAAAAAAAACTTATAAGGGAGAGCTTATAAGTTTTTTGAGAGGGAAAATATATGAAATCCATTTAAAATGAATTATCATCTTTATTTATGTTTATATTATACTTTAGAAATCTTAAAATAATCTTAAAAAATAATTATTTTATAATTTTTTTTAATTTAATTATTCGTTTTACTTTGATATCCATCCGTTTTAAACTATTCAAACGATAATTATTTAAAATAAAACGAATACTTTGATCGATAAACATTCCAATCCATGATCCAAATAACATTCATCCTAAAGATAGCATAAAAGATATGATAGTGCTTAAATTATGATGGCGATACTTAATAATGAAGTGAGCGCTCTAAAATTAACATCTCCCAGTACGCCTGATAAAAACCGGTTGTAACCCATTGTAAACTTTTTGATAAATTGCAAATACTGCTATTATTAATACTTTTTCAACACCATTAATCACATCAATATTGGTTGAAAATTATCTCGACAATTGTAATCGAAAAATATTACTTAAGAATACAATAATGATTTCTACTTCTTCATTAGAAATTACATCATCACCAGTTACTATTTCTTCTTCATCATCTGCAATACCATCACCACCTAAATTATCGAATGGATAATCGTCGGGAATAATATTACAGCCAAATCCAAAAAACATGTATATAAAATGAATATAAAATTCAATATTTTTTCATTTCATACCTTCCTTACAATCTAATTATAGCAAACCAAATTAAAAATATCTTAAAAATCAAAAAAAAGCTCAAAATTATTTGAGCTTTGCATTTTTATTAAGTATTATAATTTATCGTTACTACCTAACACTTCAGTAATCTTATGTTTTACAACTTCACGAATTGAGTTACGTGCATCTGTTAAATATTGACGTGGATCAAAATGATCTGGATGTTCATTAAAATGTTTTCTAATAGATGCAGTCATTGCTAAACGTAAGTCTGAATCGATATTAATCTTACATACAGCCATCTTTGCAGCTTGACGTAACATTTCTTCAGGAATACCAATTGCATCAGGCATTGCACCACCGTTTTCGTTAACAATCTTTACATATTCTTGCATAACTGATGATGCACCATGTAAAACGATTGGAAAACCAGGTAAACGTTTAGAAACTTCTTCTAAAATGTCAAATCTTAATTGAGGTTTTTGACCAGGTTTGAATTTATAAGCACCATGTGAAGTACCAATAGCGATTGCTAATGAGTCAACACCTGTTCTCTTAACGAAATCTTCAACTTCATTTGGATTTGTAAATTGAGCATCAGCATCAGCAACATTAACATCATCTTCGATACCAGCTAATTTACCTAATTCAGCTTCAACAGTTACATAAGGAACATGAGCATGAGCATATTCTACAACTTTCTTTGTTAAAGCAACATTTTCTTCATATGGATATTTTGAACCATCAATCATAACAGATGTAAAACCACCATCGATACAAGCTTTACATAATTCAAAACTATCACCATGATCTAAGTGTAAAGCAATTGGTAAATCAGTATCTTCTAAAGCAGCTTGAACTAAATGAACTAAATATTCATGTTTAGCATATTTTCTTGCACCAGCAGAAACTTGAAGAATAACTGGAGATTTGCATTCTTTTGCAGCTTCAGTAATTCCTTGAACGATTTCCATATTGTTTACATTAAATGCACCAATTGCATATCCGCCTTCATAAGCTTTTTTAAACATTTCTTTAGTATTAACTAATGGCATAATTATTAACTCCTTTTTCTTTTATAATTTTACTAATATATTATACATCAAGTGTACATTTTTTTCAATGATTTTTAATTTTTTTTAATGACGTTTTATCTATAAATCTCTACTTTGCAAACATAACCTTTTCACTATTAAATAATTTTGTTAAGATAAATGTGAAAATACCAGTAAAACAAATATTAACTATAATCGTTATTAATAAATTAATGACATTATAATCAAATGTAAAAACTCCAACTAAACACTGTAAACTATTATAAATTGGAATGAAATAATAAACACTGTTAATTTGCGCTGTTGTACTAAACATTGTACTAACCCCAACACCCATCACAATTAAATAAAGTGGAAGAATAAAAGTATTAGCTTCTTTCATATTTTTTGCTAAAGCAGAAACAACAGTTATTAATCCAACTATTAATAATACTGTTACAATCAAAATAATCAAGATAATAGCGTAATCGCCAATACTATAGAGATCATTTATTCCATTTTCTGCATTTAACCCTAATAATTTTGGTAAAGATGCAATTATTCCAATAAAGCTACTAATTGCGCTAGCAACAGAAACAATGCTTAAGGAAATTATTTTACCAAGCGAAATTTCACTTCGTTTAATCGGTGTAACAAGTAATGTTGCCATTGTTCCTCGTTCCTTTTCACCCGCAATCGCTTCCGGAGCAACAGACATCGCACCAGAAAATAAGAAAGTAATAATTAAGAATGGTAATATCATTGAAATTGCTAAGCCCATCATTTGACTTTCATCAAAAATCATACTCTCATTATTACCTACATTTATCGTGAAGACATCAATATTACCATAACGATTATTTATGATTAGATCTTCTAATAAGGCCAAACATGAATTTATGTAATCATTTGTGTTAGATGAAATATCATTTGAAGGATTATAATAAGTGTTTATGTTATATAATACATTATCATCTTGATTAAAATCACTTGGAAAAACAAGAATATAATCAATATTACCATCATATAAATCTTGTTTATATTCATCTAATTTCTCAATATCACCAGAAATAATTTCATATTTTAATCCAGAAGTTTCAAGCATTGAATTAAAAGTAGGATCATTATTTATTATAACTATTTGACTAATATCAGTAGGATTTGTAATGGAACTCATTGCTTCTCCCATAACAGAATATAGCAAAAATATCATTAGTCCAGGCATCAAGATTGTTGTAAAAACTAATCTTTTATCTTTAAAAACACGACTTAATTCTTTTTTAATAATTGCAATAATATTCCTCATATTAACACTATTCACCTACTACTTCCTTATAGATTTCAAAGAAAGCGTCTTCTAAATTATTAAATCCTGCACATATTTCATTTAAAGTTCCTGATTTAACCATCTTTCCATTAATAATAATTCCAACTCGATCGCAAATCTTTTCAATTAATGAGAAAATATGTGTTGAAACAATAATTGTTTTACCTTCTTCTTTTAATTCCTTTAAAAAATCAGTTACGACTTTAGCAGTAATAACATCTAGACCATTAGTAGGTTCATCAAAAATAATTATATCCGGATTATGAACTAAAGAAACTGCTAATGATACTTTTTGTTTCATTCCAGTAGATAATTCCCCAACCTTTACTTCCGCAAATTTATCAATTCCAAACTTATTGAAAAGTTTTTCTTTTTGTTTGTTTTTATCTTCTTCATTAACATCATGTAATTCGCTATAAAAATCATATAAATAATTAGGAGTAAAGAAATCTTCCAACTTTAATTCACTTGTTAGAAAAGCAATTTTTTTCCTGATTTCATTAGGATTTGAGAGTGCATCAATACCATCAACAGTAATGCTTCCTTGATCTGCTTTAATTAAAGTCGAAAGCATTCTTAATGTTGTAGTCTTTCCAGCTCCATTAGGACCTAATAAACCATATATTTCTCCTTTGTAAGTTTCAAACGATAAATTGTTTACAGCTACTTTATATTTATCATTAGTATGGTCTATTTTGCGTTGTTTAGCGCTTAATAAAAATGTTTTTTTCACATTTTCTAATTTTATAATTGTTTCCATCTATTTTTTCCTTTCTATTATTCTTTGATAATATCGCTAATATAAATATAAGAGAATATTAAAACTTTCAAATGAACATTTTATTATTCATTTAAATGTCTTTACATTCTCTTTTTTATTTCTTATAACAAATAATTTTTAAATCTCTTTGGAAGATTGAGCAATAAAGTATAAATGGTCGCCAACACGCTCTAAGTTGTTTGCTAAATTAATAAAGACACTACTACTTTCAGCACGACATTCTCCTCTATTTAATCTTTCAATATGTCCTTTTACAAGGTCTTTTCGTCTTGTATCTATTTCATCCTCAATAATGTCAATTGTCCTATACAGTTCTGGAGTTGGTTTTTTCCAAGCGTTTTTAACGTTATTAGCTTGTTTAATAATTAATTCGTTAACTTCTTGTACTGCTACTTTTACAGTTTCTGAAAAAACTAATTCTTCTTTAACAGAACGCGTTATATACTTACCAACATTATCGGCTAATTCACTAATTCTTACAACATCACTAATCACATCATGCATTGCAGAAATATAACGTTCTTCTGTAATTGTGCTATTTGTTGGTGAAATATGAACAAGATAATCAGTAATACGTTTACTCATTTCATTAATTTCAATATTATGTTTTTGAATTGATGTAACATAATTTTCATCTAATTTACAGAATCCATCTAATGACTCAGATAAATTAGCAACTGCATTATCTAACATTAATAAAGTTTCACGAACTGCAGATTCAACCGCAATTGCTGGAGTATTTAAGAAACGTTTATCAAGGAAGGTAAATTCTGTTTCCATCTTCTTATCTGGAATAATTAATTGAGAAAGCTTTACTAAATATTTTGTAAATGGCAAGAATATACAAGCACAAATCACATTAAAGAATGTATGGAACATCGCTATTTGTGTTGCTGGTTCATTAAACACCTTTACAAAAGTTGAATCCATAAATCCTTCCCATAATACTAATACAATAAAGAAAATTATGGCTCCAAAAGTATTAAATAATAAGTGAATCATACTTGAACGTTTTGCATTAGTACTTGCCCCAATTGAAGATAACAAACTTGTTGCACAACTACCAATATTAGAACCAAGAATAATAAATAGGACAGCATTTCCACCACCACCAATTAATATTCCAGCAGCAGCCATTGAAATTATTATCGAAGTAATTGCTGATGAACTTTGAATTAAAGCTGTAAAAACAATACCTATCATAAATAATAAGAACGGATTCTTGATGCTAGCGAGCAAATCTACAATTGTTTGGTTTTCTTTTAAAAATTCCATTGATTCTTTCATTAATGTTAAACCAACAAAAATCAAACCTAAACCAGATAATATATTACCAATAGTTTTTATCTTTTCTTTTTTAGTAAATAAATTAATAAAAGCTCCAATTCCAGTTAAACCAATAGCAATCGCAATAAAATCAAAAGTTTGTAATGCGGCAATATGGGCAGTAACTGTTGTCCCAATATTTGCTCCAATTATAATCGTAGCTGCTTGACCCAATGTCATAATTCCCGCATTAACCAGACCAATAACCATGACAGTCGTTAATCCAGAGCTTTGAACCAAAGCCGTTGTTGCGCAACCAATTCCTACACCAACTAGTTTTTTATCAGATGTTTTTAGAAATAAGGCTTTAATTCTCGAATTAGCAATCTTTTCCATATTATCTGAAAGCATTTTACAACCTACTAAAAATACTCCTAAGCCTGCTAATATTTCAAATATCAAATAAAAATTCATATATTATCTCCTTAAAACTAAAAAATATCAAAAGTCCAATAAAGGTTAGAAATCAGAGCTTTTGATATTATTTGTTTTGTATAAATTAACACATCAAATCTTGATGTCTTCTATTTAGTTTTTAAATCATCATCTTCATTATTTATCAATGTAATAAATGGATAATATTTATCTAACTTCATTTTCCCAGTATTTTTTTTATAATAAAACTTTATTATATCGATAGGTAAATAAAGTATCAATAAAAGTGAAGCAATAGTCACCAAAGGAATCAATATTGGTGATGTAATAAACATCAAAAACAGAAAAAATACTTTTTTTAGAATATTTAATAGCTTATTGTTCTTGGATGATTTCATTTGTAGAATGAATTGAACTATCCTTTTCTTCACATAGTTTTAATTGAAACTCTAATATTTTTCTATTTTCCTCATTTTTTACATTATTTAAGCCAAAATGATTAATTGCTTCAACCGCCATATCAAATTTTTCAATACGACGATATAAATCAACTAAAATACAAATAACTTGTTCATTTCTCCATGTAAACTCAGATTTTAAAAATGATTTAATCGCTCTTTTTTTGGATTTAATCATCCATTCTTTATTGCCTAAATCATTAAAAAACCAAGAAGCACGCAGAAATGAAGTTGCTGCTCTTTGAAATTCATTTATTTCGTCAAGAATGATTCCCATTAAATAAAACTTTTTAGCATCAACATCAAGATCTTGATTATTAAATACTGCTTGATATTCCTCAGTTTTTAATATTTCCCGCAAACCAAATGTAATATCTTTTTCTAAATTATAACTGGCATATCCACAATTTGGACAATAATGTACACAATTTTTTTCTGAATTTCTTGCAATACCACGTGGACGTGTATCCAAATCTGTGTAATTTATTGTTACGTTGCTTAATACATGTTTTGTTTCAACTTGATTACCACATATTATGCATGTTTGAATACCATTATTCAAAAGACTCATATTTTCCTCCGAAATAATTTTAAAAAAATGATTCATCTTTAGATTATTATACTATACAGTATTAAAGTTTTCAATAATTATTAATTAATTTTTATTATGTTTTACTCTTGATCTTCCGCATATTGTAATTTATACAAATGATAATAGCGGCCTTGTTTCTTTAGAAGTTCTTGATGATTTCCTTGCTCAATAATTTGTCCATTATGAAAAACAAAGATTTTATTAGCATGTTGAATCGTTGATAAACGATGGGCAACAATTATTATTGTTCCATTATTAATAATCTTTTCCAAAGAATCTTGAATTAAAACTTCTGTTTCTGTATCAATATTTGCAGTTGCTTCATCTAACACCATTACAGTTGGTTTATGAACTATTGTTCTTGCAAATGAGATTAATTGTCTTTGACCTAATGAGAAGTTATTACCTCTTTCACGTGTTTCTTCATAATATCCATTAGGAAGTTTATTTATAAACTTAGCAGCATTAATATATTCCGATGCCTCTTTAACTTCATCAAATGAAATAGAATCATCATTCATTTGAATATTTGAAAATACTGTTCCACTAAATAAAAATACATCTTGCAGCATTTGACCAATTTGGCTTCTCAAGGAATCAAGTTTTATTTTCTTAATGTCGATTCCATCGATTAAGATTTGTCCTTTTTGAATATCATAATTTCTGACGATCAAGGAAAGAATTGTCGTTTTTCCTGATCCAGTCGCACCGACAAAGGCAACTGTATCGTTAGGATTGATGTGGAAAGATACACCTTTTAAAACCCATTCGCCTGGGATATAACTAAACCATACATCCCTAAACTCAATATCCCCAGTAATCTTATAATCAATTGCATCAGGTTCATCCTTTATTGTAGTTTCTAAATCTAAAATAGAAAATATTTTTTCTGCTGCAGCATAAGATGATTGCAATTCATTAAATTGGTCAGCTAATGTTTGAATAGGATTGAAGAATTTAGAAATGTAATTATAGAAAGTATATAATAAGTCATACGTTAGAACAATAGTTCCAACACCTAAATTGTATTCAATTGCCCAGTTACCACCAAACCAAAAGACAATAACAACTGATGCTAAATATAATAAATAAATACTTGGTCTGAAAATACCAAAAACTAAAATTTCTTTTAATAAACTACTCTTTAATTGAGCATTATTTTGCTTGAATTCATCATATTTTTTTCCTTCTTGATTAAATACTTGTGTTATTTTTATTCCAGAAATATTTTCAGATAAAAATGCATTCATATTAGAGATATTATCTCGAACAGCACGATGCATTTTACGAGAATATTTTCTAAAAACATATGAACCAATGCCCAAAAATGGAACAATAATTAAAAGCAATAGTGTTAATTGAATGTTTAATAGTGCCATTGTGATAAAAACACTAATAATCGTAATAATATTACGTAATAAACTTACTAATATATTAGTATATAAAGTAAATAAAACATTAATATCACTAGTAACACGAGTAACAAGCTTCCCAGTAGGAATATCATTAAATTGAGCATGTGATAAAGATTGAATATGTTCTAGTACTTCATTACGCATATCATAAATTATTTTATGACCTATGTGATGTAAAATCATCGTTTGAGCATATGATAATCCACAAATTAAAGCTAAATCAGCTACACCTAAGAAAATCAATACTAGTATTCTATTAAATTCAACTACTTCTTCTCCTAAAATTTTAAGTGATAATCCTAAGAAATAAGGAATAACTAAATCTCCCGCAACTAATACAGCCATAATAAAGATAGCTAAAGCATAACGACCAAAATATGGTTTAGCATATCTAAACAATCTTCTAAATAAATGCTTATTTAAAGTTTGTGTTTGATTATTCATCACTGCCACCTTCTTTCGCATTTATTGCTTTTTCTAATTCTTGTAACCGTACTTCATTAGCATAATGAGGATTTGTAATAACTAATTGATCATGAGTACCTACACCAGTTACTGTTCCTTCTTCTACCACAATAATTTTATCTAAATATTGTAGTGTTGAAATACGATGGGCAATAATAATAGTTGTTTTTCCTTTACGCAATTCTCTTAAATTATTGATAATCTTTTTTTCTGTTTCTGTATCAACTGCACTTAATGAGTCATCCAATACTAATATTGAACTGTCCTTATACAATGCGCGAGCCATTGAAATTCTTTGCTTTTGTCCACCTGAAACAGTTACACCACGCTCACCAAGAAGAGTATTATAACCTTCTTTAAAATCAACAATATCTTTATCTACATCAGATAATTTTGCATATTCAATAACATCTTTATTTTCATCATTTAAGCCTTTTGAAAAAGAGATATTTTCTTCAATAGTTTTACTGAATAGGAAGTTATCTTGTGGTACATAAGAAATATTATCACGAACATATTTGATAGGTAAATGCATAATATCATTTCCGTCCAAAAATAACATTCCCTCTTTAATATTATAAATACGTAATAATAGATCAACGATTGTTGTTTTACCAGCACCTGTTCCCCCCATTACACCAACAAATTCACCAGCATTAATTTTAAAATTAACATCGGAAAGAACTTTCACTTCGGAGTTTGGATAACTAAATTCTAGATTACGATATTCAATATCACCTTTAATCGGATTAGTTGTATTGATTGTTTCATCAACTAATAAATCGTTGATTTCTACTTCTTCATTCATTACACTAGTAATGCGGTTTAATGATGCTTGACCTTGACTTCTTAAATCAATTAAACGACCAATTGCCATAATAGGCCAAATCAAAGAATCAAAATAAGCTAAGAATTTAGTTAAGGTACCAATATCCATATTTGTATCAATATTTCCTAAACTCTTTTGCCATATTAAATATGAACCATATCCAATAATAGAAAGATTAATTAAAGTCAATGTGACAGAGATAAAAATTTCCATTTTTAATGAGGTTCTAGTAATAACTAACGTTGTATCGCGATTGTCTTGATTATACTTTTGAAATCTCTTCATTTGCAATTTTTCTTTTACAAATGCTTTAATTACACTGATTCCGGAAAAATCTTCTTGAACATAATCAGACATTCTTCCATATGCCTTAAAATTAGCATCAGTTGCCTTAGTGATTTGCTTACCAATTATTCCTCCTACAATCATAATAGCAAATAGTGATGACAAAGAAACAAATGATAAAAGAATATTTATTTTAAACATTCTTACTAAAGCTAAAATACCTAAACTTATAGCATCAATTAACATAATAGTTCCCATACCAAAAGTTCTTCTTACAACAGTTAAGTCATTAGTATAATAAGCCATTATTGCGCCAGTTTTATTTTCTTGGAAATATCTTTGTGATAATTTTTGCATACTGTCAAACATCTCATTACGTAAATCACATTCAATACGAACTCCATTACCTAAGATGCAATAGCGCCAACAAAATCTACCAGTGAACATTACAATTGCAATAATTAAAAATCTTTTTACAAAATCCTTTAAAATTGGTTGTGTTAATGTCTTCGCTTCTAATTGATTAATTATATCTCCAATAATTTCTGGTATTTCTAATTGAAAAAAATTTACAAATAATAATGCAACAATACCTAATAGAAAAAAATGTAGGTACTTTAAATAATACTTGTTAACATATTTACCGAATAACATAATTACACCTCATAACTTTTATTTTATCACATAATGTAAGATATTGTTACAAAAAAAACATGAAAACGCTTATCTTTAATCATTATATTTTCAAAATAAAGAATTGGCTATAAACCAATTCTTTAATTCATATAAATTAAATCAATTCACCAACAATATCATAGAAATCCACATCAATGATCTTTACTTTTACAATACTGCTTATTTCAAGTTTTTGCGAAATATCTTTTATTGGGATAATAACAGCACCATCAATATCATCTGGAGCATACGCATAAATCCTACCAATATAATGATTGTTTTCATCATCAAAACTTTCAATAATACAATCATAAATCTTTCCTAAATACTTTTCATTTTGTTTAAGAGAAATCCATTTCTGAGTTTCCATTAATTCTTGATAACGTTCTTCTTTTACTTTCTTTGGAACTTGACCACTCATATTAAAACTAGTAGTATCTTCTTCTTTTGAATAAGTAAAAGCACCTAAGTGATCAAATTTCATTTCTTTTACAAAATCCAATAATTCTTGATGATCTTTTGGAGATTCATGAGGAAAACCAACAATAATCGTTGTTCGAATCACAGCATCAGGAATAAGATCTCGGATTTTCTTTATTAAATTTCGTATAAATTCTTTATCTCCACGACGATTCATCCATTTTAATAATTTATTAGAAGCATGTTGAATCGGAATATCAAAATAGTTCAATACTTTATCATGATTTTTAATTACTTCAATCAATTCATCTGTAATTTCATCAGGATATAAATATAAAAGTCTTATAACATAATTACCCGGAATCTTAACTAATTCATTAATCAATTTTGCGAGTGACCAACCATGTAAATCACTACCAAACCTTGTTAAATCCTGACTAATTAAACAAATCTCCTTTCTTCCTGTCTTTACTAAATAATTCACTTCATCAATTATTTCTAATGGATCGCGACTTTTAAAATTACCACGAATTAGCGGAATAGCACAATATGCGCATCTGTTATTACATCCATCAGAAATACGAACATAAGCTAAATGTTTTGGCGTACTAATAACTCTATTTAATGGTGATAAACAGTGATATGCAAATTTATCGTCAAATAATTTTTCTAAATATTCTCCTATTCTATGATATTCTCGAATTGGAACCCATAAATCTACTTCAGGAATTTGATTTACTAAATCATCATAATATCTTTGAACTAGACATCCAGTAACAATAATTTTTGTACCATTTTCTTGATACTCCAAACATTCAAAAATTGTATTAATTGCTTCTTCTTTAGCACTTACGATAAATCCACAAGTGTTAATTATTATCGCATCAGCATCAATTAGTTCATTTACAATATTATATTTAGATTGATCAAACAATCCTAAAATACTTTCACTATCAACTAAATTCTTTTCGCACCCTAATGAAATCAAGGCAATATTCTTTTTGTTTTCCATACTTATACCTACCTTGTTATAATAATTGGTTTAGAAACATTCATTCCATAGTTTCCACCTTTTACTGCTTTTATCAAGACTATATTTGAAAAATCTTTATTCGTATCGTATATAAATTTCATCTCTTTGATTCTAAATTTGTTTTTTTTCATTTCATCAATTACTTCTTGTAATCTTGAAGTTTGAAACAAAAAATACAATGTTCCATAATTTTTTAAATTTCTTCTGATCGAAGCTAATAATATTTCAAGAGTTAATTCACTTTCATGTTTTGCGATTGCTTTATATTGATTATGACATAGTTCTTCTTTTTTTGTTTTGAAATATGGAGGATTACAGATAATAACATCAACTTCTTCACCCTTATAAGTTATAATATTATCATTGATTAATTCATAGTTTTTAATATTATTCGCATCAAGGTTTTTTTTGGCTAACGTTAAGGCTTTATCATTAATTTCTAACCCAATTAACTTTCTAGGATTATATAAACTAGCATAGAGTAATAAGGCCCCATTATTAGTCCCCATATCTAAAACGGTATCATTACGATATATATTAATAAATTCACCTAAAACTGTTGTATCAGTATTAATGCAAAACATTTCATCATCTTGGTAAACAACAATATCTGGATGATTTGGTAAAAAATCTTTCGTAATCGCCATAACAATAATCCTTTCTATTTTATTTCTCCTATTTTACAATATTTTCGATCTTTTTACAAGACATTGGTTTATAACTAATAAAACCCATTGTAATAAACAATGAGTTAATAGTAAATCAATTATTTTTACTTAGCAAAGACTTTTTATCCTTTGTTTGTATTCTTCCATTAATTCTTTATTATGTTCATCACCACCTGGAGTATTTGCACTCTTATAAATCAAAGGCTCAACTCCATTTTCTTCACATAATTTAATAATTTCTATAACTATTCTTTGCGCTAAATAGCTTCCAACAATGCTACTACATGAACCAATCGGTCCATAAGGAGAAGAGATCAAACCATCTCCATATGGTGTATGATTATCGATAATAACATCACCAAAATCATATAAATGCTTCCCGCTTGCAACTCTTGAAGTTAAATCTTTTGAGATTTTAAGACTTGTAATAACAATTACAGGATGATGATTATTCTTAGCAATTTCGGCCATTTCAATCGGAACAGCATTAATTCCTGAATTGGAAACGATAATAAAAGGTTCATTTTCTTTTAAGTCTAAACTGTCAAAAACTATTTTACTTATTCCCGGTAAGCGTTCAAACTTAGTACTTCTTACAGCACCTTCATGTTGCATCAAAAATGGCAACAAAATTGGATCAACTGGAACTAATCCTCCCGCACGATAAAATAACTCTTCCGCAAACATATGAGAATGACCAGTCGCAAAAACATGGACAACTTTCTTTTCTTTTAAAGCATTAAAGATAATTTTAGCTGCTTTGTTAATATTTTCTGTTTCTAAATCATTTACTAAATTGATTAATTCTACAACTTTTTGATTAAATTCACACATAATAAATATCCTTTACCTATTAACTATTTTAGTTTAAATGTCATTACAGCCGGATCATGATCGCTATAAGCAAAATGATTTAATCCTTTATTACCATTCTCGGTGATAATTGTTTCAATATTGATTACTTCAATATTACTAGATACAATGAAACCATCGATTGTAGAAACATATCCTTTTCCATATTCCCATTCTACAGAAGCATCACGGCTTGTTGGGGCGTTTGCGGAAGCAATAATACGATAGTTCTCATTAACAACACTACTTCCATCACTATTAAAAAACATTTGTAACCAATTCGGTTTTTTATGATTAATAAATTCTTTATAGGCAACATTATTTTCAAAATCAAAATTATATAAAGAATTATAAGTAATTAAATCATGATTAAAATCTCCACCAACAATAACATAATAGCCTAAATCATGCCATTCTTGTAAATAACGATTTAATAAATCTAGTTGTTGTTTACGAATTATTCCGCCTTCATCATAAGCAGACATATGAATATTTACAATAATTAGTTTATTATCATTTGCTGTCTTATATTCATTAATGACAAAGCAACGATCTAAATCAAAAAATTTCGATAAATCTTTAGCAATTGGTAGACTAATTCTTGTTGCTTTTTGAATGTCATATTTTGATAAAGTCGCAATTCCTGATAATGATTTTCCAATCATATCATGAAATGGATATGGTAAAAAAGCTGAATCATAATTGATTGCAAAAGATGAATTGCGATTACTGAAAGATGCTTTAATCATTTGATATTGATTTATATGATAGCTACGTGTTGAATCTAGATCAACCTCTTGGAACAAAGCGAAATCTGGATTAAGATTTCTAATCACAGTAATGGCACCAACAGTATTTTTTTCCACTTCTTCTTTGCTGATTGCTTTACCATAATAACCTTGCATTAAAACTCCATCAACAGTTTCCGATGAATCCATAAAGAAAGTGAAATTTTGTGAGTATGCTCCAAAACCAATATTATAAGTAGAAATGGTTAATTCTTGATTAATGGCAACAACTTCTTCACCATTATCTTCTTCCACTTCAAGAATTAAATTATCTTCAATACGATCATAAGATAATAATATATAAGAAACAAAACCTAAAACAAATAAGAGTATTGCACAAAGGGCAAAAGCTAAAAATTTTAAAAATAATTTTATATTTTTATTCATATTTTTCACCTACTATTTAATTATAACAAATTAATTCATAAATGTTAATAAACAATTTATATAAAAAAAATTTATAAATTTCTAAATTCAAATACTGATTTTAAAAGATCACATTTATTCTTTACTTCTAAAACAACATAGCAATCA
>JAEDHQ010000095.1 GCA_016296945.1 Bacilli bacterium
AATAAATTATTTCTGATATTAAACTTATTCAATTATTTCTTAATTCTATAATTAAAAGTTCTTCATCAACACTTCTTCTAACTTTTAATTATAAATTAAATCAACTTTCTAATTGATATAATTTTAATATCTTAAATAATTTACAACTGAAAAAAAAATTAATTTTGAATTTATCAAATTGCAAATTGTTGATACTTCCTCCCTGAACCGATATCTCCACCAATTGATAAGGTTCAGTTTAGAAATTAAACTTTGTCACTTAAAGAGAGGTTTTAAGTATTCTTGTTAAATGATCTTTTATTTTTATTTATTTATTATTTTCTTGAACTAATGTTCTATTCTTAAAATGAACTATTTTTCTATTATTTATACTTTTCTAAATTATTAGTTTTAATATTATTTACTTCATATGACATTACTATAGAATATATAGAATATATTCAGGAGTAGATGTCAAATAGTATTATAATAGTTTCTAATAATTTATCTATATTTAATAAATGTTATAAAGTACTTATTTTCTACATGTATTATAATAAAATATTCTCCTAAATCTAAATTATTATATATTCTTATGATCTATAATTTCATGTACATTGTAAATAAATTATCTACATTTTGTATACATTCTTTCATTACTTTGTTACATTATTATTATATTTTTAAGTGTATTTCATACTATTATTATTATCATTAATATCTATATTTTATTATTATTTCATATCAAATGTCCCTCCTAAGATACAAATTACTCTGAATTTGTATAAAACTTTAGAACATTTTTCAAATGAACTGGTCTTTCTAATTGCAAACCATTCTTAGGGTCAGCTAATTTCACAGTATTGTAGTGAATTCCTACAACTCTGAAAGGTCCTACAAAATATGGATCAAATTTAAATCTACTAAAGTTTCTTACTTTAACTAAATCATTTACCTTAATTTCATTTTGTTTATTATTTCTATAGGTCTCATTTCTTTCTTCTTCCCATTTCTTATTAATTTTCTTCATATTGCGGCTTGCTTCAATTATCCATTTATAATGATCACAAAATTTTTCTAATAATTGTTCTTCATTTGTGGCTGTTACATTTGTTGTTGGTAACGTAGTTGCTAATTCGAAAGGTTGTTGATCAATTCGGCCATATAGTAATTCAAAACTTGAAAATTTAGTAGGAGTGTTCCTAGAGGTCCTCAGCGCCCATAATGCAGATGGTAGAACCAAATCCCAATCTTTCTCTTTTTCTCCTAATACTCTTAAATATTTTCCTATTTCCCTATTTCTATTTTCGGTCATTCCATTAGTCTCTGGATGATATGTGGCTGAGAAATGAATATATACATCGTATAAATCTAAAAATATTCTTGTCATATCGGAATTAAACTGGGTTCCATTATCCGTAGTGATGACTTGTGGCGTACCATGTCTTGCAAATACTCTACTTAAGAAATAAGTTACATCCTTCGAATTTACAGTAGCTAATGGCTCGGCTTCCACCCACTTGGTAAAGTAATCTACAATTACAATTATATATTGATTATTTCTTTCTGTAATAGGAAGTGGACCAATTATATCCATTCCGAGATGAGTAAAAGGTCCTTCTACTGAAGTGGCGTATCTTTCTGTTGTGGCTGGTATTTCATTTGACTTACTGAGTTGGCATTTTGAACAGAACTTAATTGTTGCCTTGACATCATTACTCATTCCTTTCCAGTAATAATGTCTTCTGATTCGGTGGTACGTTTTATTTATTCCTTCATGTCCGATATTATGTGCTTTCCAAATTAGATTAGCTTTTTCTTCGTCATTTTCTATGATTCTTCTATATATTCCATCTTCTCGGAAGTATTTATTACCATCAATTTCAAATACCTTACTGTCTATGAACTTTTTCATAAATTCTGTTAATTCATTTTCTTGTAAATCTTCTTCTTCTGTGTTTTCTCCTTGATTTTTATTCATTAATGTATTTGATAGATAATTAGTCACGTGTTCATCATCAGTCGATAGAAATTTTTCATTAATCA
Organism: Bacilli bacterium; assembly: GCA_016296945.1. Classification (GTDB taxonomy): domain Bacteria; phylum Bacillota_I; class Bacilli_A; order ML615J-28; family CAG-698; genus CAG-698. The sequence goes on from JAEDHQ010000095.1 coordinate 2,026, forward strand.
ATGTATTTTTATCATTATTATTTTCCATTAATTTATTATCTATATTCATATTTTCCATTAATCTATATTTTTCATTCATGATTTCATTACACTTTATCCTATTGTACACTAACATTGATATTTTACCCTCATTTTTATTTGTTAGCCTGGAAAGAGAGTCTGCTAAGGAATTCTTCTTTCCCGGTTCATATTTAACCACTACTCTTAGCATACTGAGATCTATGCACCAGCGAGCATGTCTTCCATTAGTTGGTTCTTTATTTTTAAATAGCCCAACCAAAGGTTTATGATCTGTATACACTATTGTTTCAAATGGATTTCCTTCAATATAATATTTAAATTGTTTTACACAATAGTGTACTGCTGTTCCCTCTAAGTCTGTTATGCCGTAATTATTTTCAGCTTTCGATAAGGAGCGACTCACAAAGTGGATAGGATGTTCTAACTTATCATCGGCTTCTTGAAGTAAAACTCCACCAATACCTTTTCTTGATGCGTCTGTTCGTATTATAAATCGTTTTGTATAATCTGGAAACATTAGTATAGGCGCACTAATTAAGCATTCTTTTAATATAATGAAACTCTTCATTTGATCTTCTTTAATATTATATTTTACTCCTTTCCTTAATAAGTTTGTTAAAGGAGCAGATTTCTGAGCAAATTGGTCAATAAATTTTCTGTAGTACCCAATTGCTCCTAAGAATGATCTCAGTTCCCCTATATTGGTAGGAACATCCCAATTCTTAATGACATTTACTTTTTTGTCATCGGTTTTTAATCCTTTCTTAGAAATCACGTGTCCTAACACGTGCACTTCCTCCCTCATAAATTGGCATTTTTCTATGTTAATTTTTAAATCAAATTTCTCAAGAATATCTAAAACTAAATTTATGTGAATCACATGATCTTCTTTGCATTTAGAATAAATTAATACATCATCAAGAAAAATGTGAACACAAACGCCAATAAGATCGAAAAATATTTTATTCATTTCCCTTTGAAATGTCGCAGGGGCATTACAAAGGCCAAATGGCATAACCTTGAAAACAAAATTACCAAATTTGGTAGTAAAACACGTTTTATCAATACTATCATCATCCATTAAAATTTGATGATAGCCTGAAAATAAATCTAATGTAGTAAATATTGTAGCTCCCCCTAAATTATCAAATATTTCATCAATATACGGAAGGGAGTATGAGTCAGGTACCGTAATGTCATTTAATTTCCTGTAGTCCACACACATTCTCCAATCGTTATTGTGTTTAGGGACTAAGACCACAGGAAAAGACCATTCAGATGATGAAGGTTCAATCAGACCTTTATCAATTAATTTGATAATTTGTTCCTTCAAAACATCTGATTTTACTTTATTCGTTTTATAGTACCTTAATTTAATCGGTGATTTGCCTTCCTTAATATTAATATGATGTGGACTTAATTTGGAAGGAGTCAAATCATTAGCGGAAGTGGCCACAATATCAATGTGGTTTTCTAAAATTTTTCTAATTTCATTAATAAATTTTCCATCCACGTGATCCAACATAAGATCACTGTGGATAAATTCCAAAGGGGATAATAAATTTTTGTTTATTGTGGCGTAGCAAAAATTTTTATGAGAATAATTAAATTTTTCTTTGTAATCAATTTTTCTGATAAAACACGCAATTTTTTCCATATCCTCGTCAGATACCGTGTCACAAACATATTCAAAAGAATCTTCATCTATTGAGAGACGGTACAAGGATTTTAGAGGTGGAATAACAAAGAACTTATAAAGAGCTTGCGTGTAATACCCAACTAAGATATCGAAATAAGCGTCATCATTTTCGATGATGCGGAAGGCGGTTTCAAATTCGAGCGTATTAATCTTGACAGGAAGTAATACTAATTGACCCTCGGAGGGTTCATCAGAAGATAAGGCCTGTAAGATTCGTCCTTTACTGATACCAGCCGATTTGTATTCTCCTGGTAATGAGTTGAAGAACCTAGAAGACACAATATTTAGATTACTTCCAGAATCAACCAGTAGACGACACGTGACATTATCTACTGTGGCTTCCACAATAGCAATGTCTTCTTCCAAAACTTCCCTTTTTTTACTAATATACTCATGGTCAATATTGTTAACCAGAGTCATCTGAACATCCAAATTATTAATTGAACTGATAACATTATTCTTATCGAGTTTCAATCCCTTAATAAGATCCGCACGAATCCTAGGACTTCCATCCAACAGTTGAGCCAAGGAGATATTACAATTAATATTAGCAATATCTTTAATAATATCATACGGTTCCACACCATTCATAAGACGCAGATGACGTGGAATTTTAGATGAATTTGTTTTATTTAATTCTTTAACAATAGGAATGTTAGT
>JAEDHQ010000028.1 GCA_016296945.1 Bacilli bacterium
ATAATTATATCAACAATTATAATTAACTAACCTCTTAGGGGGTTAGTTTTTTTTAATATGAGGTAAAAACAAGAAAGAAGATTTGGAGAATAAATAAAAAAATTTTGTGGAAAATGTAATTTTTTTTATGTATCATCTAACAGGAATAAGTCTTTTATTTATAATCTTTATATAATTATAAAAGAGGAGAATATAAATTATAATAATTCAAATAAGTCATATAATAATATTGGTGAGAAAATGAATGAAACATTATTAACAAAATATTTAAAAAGAATAATATTATTTTTATTAATTATCTTATCTATCTTTATAATTTTCAAAATATATCCTTTTATTAAGGAAGTATTAAAAAAAATATTGAAATTATTTCTACCATTTATTATTTCTTTTTCATTAGCATATATTCTTGAACCAATAGTTTTATTATTTCAAAAGATTTTCAAAAAAAGGGTTATTGCAGTAATAGTGACATTAATTTGTTTTTGTTCAATTATCTTTGCCTTTTTTTATTTGTCGATTCCGTTGTTAGTAAAAGAAGTCAATCATTTATTAGAGAATTATGATTCTATTATTATGTCTATTGAAAATGCTATAAATCAATTTGCTTCTAATTTCAATTTTTTACCTGAGGATTTTAAACCAACTTTTAATAATTTAGAAATTATGTTAAGTGATTATTTTAAAGCAATTGATCTAAATCTGATTTTTGAAAAAACTGTTGATTATTTAGGAATTATTGTTTTGATTCCCATGACGACAATTTATTTTATGATAGATTATAATCATATAATAGAAAGATTAAAAAACTATTTAATTACAAAGAATTATTTGAAATTTAAAGACTATTTAAGTGAATTAAACAAAAATATTCGTGTGTTTGTAAAAACGACATTTATTATAATGTTAATTATGTTTACATTAGCAACAGTTAGTTTATTTTTCGCAAAGTCAGATTATCCTTTATTTTTTGGCTTAATTATTGCGGTCACAAATATAATTCCCTATCTTGGTCCATATATAGGGGGAGCATTTCCAGTTTTGTATGCATTAACAGAATCAACAACAAGATCATTACTTATGCTTTTAATTGTTTTCTTTGTTCAATTAATAGAATCAAATATAATAACTCCTTATCTACAAGGAAAAAAGAATGATGTGCATCCTATATTAGTGATCTTAAGCTTATTAGTATTTGGAAAGATTTTTGGGATTATTGGGATGATTATAGCAGTGCCTTTACTAACTATTATTAAGGTCACTATCAAATATTATCCAATTAAATTAAAAATAAAGAGTTGATAAAATATATAATTGAACTATTAGTTTTTATCGTATAATTATATTAGGGATAAACTAGTAGTTCTTTAATTATTTATAATTGGGAAATATCTAGAAAATTAAAGAAAAGTGTGGTATAATATTAGAATGATTTTATAAGGGAAGTTATTATGAATAATACAAAGGATATGACCCAAGGTACTCCTTGGAAAGTTATAATTTTATTTGCTATTCCTATCTTTTTATCACAATTGTTTCAACAACTATATAATTCAGTTGATTCACTAATTGTTGGAAACTTTTTAGGAAAAGAATCATTAGCTGCTGTTTCATCTTCTGGTAATCTGATTCATTTGTTTACTAGTTTTTTTACAGGAACAGCTTTAGGTGGTGGCGTTGTCATTGCACGTTATTTTGGTTCTAAAAGATATGATGATATGAATAAGGCAATTCATACAAGTATTGCTGTTGGAATCGTCTGTAGTATCCTTGTGACTGTAATTGGTGTTTTATTTGCGCCAACTGTTTTAAAATGGATGGGAACAACAGAAGATGTTTTACCAAAATCTATTGAATATTTCCGTTATTATTTTTTAGGTGCTAGTGGAATGATTATGTATAATATCTTTAATGGTATTTTACAAGCTGTTGGTAATAGCAAAAGACCTCTAATGTATTTGGTTATATCTTCTTCAATAAATATTATTTTAGATTTACTATTTATTGGTGTTTTTAAATTTGATGTATGGGCTGCTGCATTAGCAACTTCCATTTCTCAAATTACAAGTGCTTTTTTATGTTTATTATTTTTGATGCGAAAAGGCACTGTTTATCAAGTTAATATAAAAAAGATTAGAATTCATAGCGCTGTTCTTAAGCTGATATTAAAATATGGGTTACCATCAGGGATTCAAAATTCTGTTATTGGTCTTGCAAATGTTATTATTCAATCTAATATTAATTCATTTGGAACAGATGCTATGGCAGGATGTGGTTCATATGCTAAGCTAGAGGGATTTGCATTCTTACCGATAACTTGTTTCACAATGGCAATTTCAACGTTTGTTGGTCAAAATTTAGGAGCTAAAGAATATGAGCGCGCTAAACTTGGTTCAAGATTTGGAATTTTTTCATCCCTAATTTTAGCGGAAATCATTGGAACTATTCAATATATATTTGCTCCATCATTAATTGCTTTATTCAATGATGATCCCGGCGTTGTTGCAATAGGAGTGCTTCAAAGTCGAACAATTAGCTTATTCTATTTTCTATTAGCCTTTTCTCACTGTGTAGCTTCTGTTTGCCGTGGAGCTGGAAAAGCTTTTGTACCAATGTTGATTATGCTTATTGTTTGGTGTGGAATAAGGATTGCATATATTACAATCATAATGAGCTATATCCATGAAATTCAATTTGTATTCTGGGCATATCCTATTACATGGTCGATTAGTTCTGTAATATATTTTATTTACTATTTTTGTAGTGATTGGGTTCATGGATTTGAAAAGATAAAAAGAAATGGAAACATTGCATTGAAAGGTGCTTAATAAATATGAAAAATACGAAGAACATTAAGACTAATCCTCAAAGAAAAAAAGAAAAAATCATTGAAGTAAATAAATTTACTCAAAAGGCAGAATGTTGCGATTTAACACATGAAGGAATTGGCGTTGTGAAGGTTGATAATGTTCCTTTCTTTGTAAATGATTTATTACCAAAAGAAACAGCCAAAATATCTTTTGAAAAAAAAGAAACTAATAAATTTGGATATGGTGTAGTTTTAGAGAGATATAATGATAATGATCATCGCGTAAAACCTATCTGTGATAACTTTTTAAAGTGTGGTGGTTGTGATTTAATGCATATGGATTATCAAATGCAACTTGCATTTAAAAAGAATATGGTTAATCAAACTTTTAAAAGAATAGGTCATTTGGATTTTGAAATTAAAGAAATAGTTGGTGCTAATAATCCCTATAAATATCGCAACAAAGTACAAGTCCCATATCGTACTAATTCTAAAGGAAAAACAGTTTGTGGTTTCTATCAAAAGAAATCCCATGAAATTGTAGAATTTAAAGAATGTTACATTCAAAATGATATAATGACTAATATTACTATATTTATTCGTAATTTATTAAATGAATATAAAGTCACAACATTCAATGAAAAAAATAATAGTGGTGTTTTTAAACATTTATTGATTCGAAAAACTACTTATGATAAATATATGGTAGTGTTTATCATTAATGGCAACGAAAAAGATAAACATAAAGATATATTTAAGAATATTACTGAGAAATTAATAAATCGTTATTCTGAAGTTGAGAGTGTTATTTTAAATTATAATTATAAAAATAGTAATGTGATTTTAGGAAATGAATATGATTGTTTATTTGGTAAAGATTACTTGTTAGAAAACATCTTAGGATTAAACTTTAAAATGAGTCATCAAGCATTCTTCCAAATTAATCATGAACAAACAGAAAAACTTTATTCAATAGCCTTAGATTATGCAAATATTACTAAAGAAGATGTTGTGATGGATTGTTACTGTGGTGTTGGCACAATTGGGTTATTAGCTTCATTAAAAGCAAAGAAAGTAATCGGTGTTGAAATTATTCCTGAAGCAATTGAAAATGCGAAAGAAAATGCAATAATCAATAAGATTACAAATGCTTCTTTTGTTGTAGGAGCAGCAGAGGATGTCATTAATAATTTGAATGACATCGATATATTGATTGTTGATCCTCCGCGTAAAGGTATTGATAAGAAGTTACTTAATACAATTTTAGAAAGTAATATTAAAAGAATTGTTTATGTTTCTTGTGATTGTGCAACATTAGCAAGAGATTTATCAATGCTAACAAATAAATATAATATTGATAAAGGAACTGCTGTTGATCTTTTCCCTCAAACTAGTAATGTAGAATGTGTAGTTTTGTTATCACGTAAATAAAAAATTAAGTGTATTTATTTAAAATATATAAGAAAAGGTTAATGTGAATTATGAATTATTTTGATGAAGAATATAAAAAACAAGATAACTTAGATAAAAAGTTATTTGAAGAAAGTTATAAAAAGCAAATTAAATTATCAAAAAAGATATTTAAGATATTTGGTTGTATTTTTTTTGCTTTTGTTTTAATTCTTTTAATATTAGTGTTTGCTTCCGAAGAGTTTGAACTTATTTATTCATTGATTCCATTTGGAATATTAGGAATAGTCTTCTTGACTCTTGGATTTGTTATTCCTGAAACAACAAATTATGAAAAGATCAAAAAGAAACAAAAAAAATATGGATATATAAATTATTATGAAATCTCTGCTGCAATCACAATTCTAGAAGAGAAAAATGCTCTTTTAGAAAAGAAAATATCTGATTTAGAAAATGAAATCAGAAAGTTAAAACAAAATTAATCTCTTTGTGCGTAAAGATTTTATATATAAAAATAAGATATTTTGTAATTACCCATTTTATGATTAGTATTTCATAAAATGGTTTTTTATTTTCTTATAATTTATAAAAAGTATTCATTAATTGCTATAAAATTCAAATAATAATATTATGGATATAAATAATATTATTAAAAAGAAAACTAAAGGGTTAATAAAATATCTTAATGCTAATAAGAAATTATTTGATGAAATAATGTTAAATGCTGCTTCTTTATCTTTTTATACGATCACATCATTAAGTTCATTGATTATTATCGTAAGTTTTATAATTGATTCATTTAATGATAATTTTAAAGTAACAATAATAAAAGATTTAGTTGAAATCATGGGTATTACCTATACTGGTTTTTTCACACAATCATTTGAAAGAGTTAAATCAATTAATATAATTTTATTGATTAGTTTATTGCTTTCATCTTCATCCATAATTAATCGCTATAACAAATATTGTGACCACTTATATTATGGAATGAGTAAAAGAGGGTATCGTAATAAAATTAGTTCTATTTTAATGTTTTTGATGCTAATTGCATTGTTTTTATTTTTATTAGTTATTTTAGTATATAGTAGTTATTTTATCGAGTTGCTATTTTCGAATAATATAATAGGAAATATAATTAATTTAGTGTTAGAACTATTTATTATTTATTGTTTGTTCGTGATTATGTTAATTTATTTTCCGCCAGTAAAAATAACTTTGAAAGATGTTTATAAAGAAAGTATTATCTTAACATTAATTGTTTATAGTATTTTAAGACTTTTCATTATTCTGTTTAATGTATTATATAAATATTACAAGATAATAGGTTTAATATTTGTTTTTTCTGTTGTTAGTTATGTGATATTTGTTGTTCATTTTATCATTTGTTATGTCTTATATTCGATATGGAAAAAATCGGAAAGTATTAGATGATAATATTTACAGAAAATAAATATGGTAATTGTTTGATTACCAGAAGGAGTGAAAAAATGAGAAAAATCTTTAAGGGATTCATTTTATTGTTTTTATCATTCTTTTTGTTTCTTGGTTTAAATGTTGGAGCCTATGGATTTGGCTATCGAAAAAATAGTGATCATGAACAACCCGATATAGGAAAATATCAACAAGTAATAGAGGGAACAAATTCTTATTATGTCGGGAATAATGAAGATAAAACTCTTTATTTAACTTTTGATGCTGGATATGATAATGGTAATCTTTCCAAAATTCTAGATGTCTTAAAAGAGAAAGATATCAAGGCAACATTTTTTGTTACAGGTGATTTTGTTGTCCGCGAAACTGAATTATTGAAACGAATTGTTTGTGAAGGTCATATAGTTGGTAATCACACTTATCATCATAAAAATATTACAAAACTTGATAAAAGTCAAATTGAAAATGAACTTTATTTATTAAATGATAAGTATAAGGAAATAATCGGAACCGATATTCCGAAGTACTTCCGACCTCCTGAAGGGGAATTTGATAAAAGATCACTAACTGATGTAAAAGAATTAGGATATACTACTTATTTTTGGTCAATTGCTTATGATGATTGGAATACTAAGAATCAAAAAGGTGTTGATTATGCATATGATAAAATAATGAGCAATTTGCACAATGGTGCTATTATTTTATTGCATACAGTAAGTAGTGATAATGCTAATGTTTTAAGAAAAGTAATCGATGATAGTAGAGCATTAGGTTATCAATTTAAAAATTTAGACCAATTTAAAAAATAATATAAAAAGCTATTTAAAATAAGATTAATATTTTAAATAGTTTTTTATTTTTGCTTTCAAAATTTGCGAATTTATAATATAATATTATTATAAAAAAGTTTTTTAAAAAAATGGAGTAGAGGAGTATGAAAAATTATCAACGTATCTTAAAAAAATCTTTTATTTTTAGTTTATTATCATTGTTTTTATTTGCTTTTTTACTATTCAGTGGTTTGGCAGTTAATGCTACATCAACTTGTAATGCAGATTACCAACAAAATGGTGTTTTGACATCTGTTTCTCTAGATTATGGATTAAAATATCGTAGTGTAACTGGAAGTAGTCGTTATACAACTACTGGTACTTATGTTGATCAAGTATGTAATTATATTGAGGTTCCTGCCAATGAAGGCCTTTTAATAACTTCATGGTCGAATTTTCAAACTGATGCTTGGAAGATGAGTCGTGTGAATAAAGTAGCTGAAAATTTTGAAGCTACACATCCTGGTTATCGAGTTATTGCGATAACAAATGGTGATTTCTATGATATTAGTGGAACTGGTAATTTCCCTTACCAACCTACTGGTGCTTTAGTTAGTGATGGTAATTTTTATAAAACAACACCTACTAGATCTAATGGTTATAAATTAGTTTCTTTTACAAATGATGGTACAACTAATTCTTTAGTATCTTATGATCAATCAAAAATTACTGTTAATACTTTACCAACATTAACTATTTATGATGAAAATGATCATATAATTAAAGAATTTGATATTAATAAAGTGAATGAAGATCCATCTACTGGTGAAATTGCAGTATATTTTGGAACATTTACAAAAAAGGTTTACAATCCAATTACTACTTCAAGTAGTGCTAATAAGTGTTATGTTGTGGAAAATCCGATATATTGTTTACCTAATAGTGCAAAAGATTTTTATGGATTAGGATATATCGAAAGTTCTAAAAGTAAGAGTTTATTACAAGGTGAATTTGCAATTTGCAGCAATAACTCTACTATCGATCAATTTTTATCTGAGGGTGTTAAAATTCGTGTTCAATATGAATGGAATGGTGAAGCATCAAATGTTACAAATGCCATAAATGCAGGTACACAAATTTTGGTTAATGGTGAAGCCCCAAGTAACGTTAATACTGCTGATGGATCACGTATGAATGCACGTCATCCTCGTACGGCAATTGGTGTAAAAGAAGATGGTACAGTAGTATTAATGGTTAATGATGGACGCCAACCTGAAACAGGAAGAAATGGTTCATATGGAAATGAACTAGCCGCAATGATGAAACATTATGGCTGTGTAAATGCTTTTAATCTTGATGGTGGTGGATCATCTATTATGTATTATCGTGATGGTGAAAATTTTGTTTTAGGAAATAAGTATTCCGATCCTTCTGAAAGAAGTATTTCAAATTGCGTAGTAGTTGCTGTTAAAGATCCTGAAATTCAAGTTAATTTTGATCGTATTGGCTCACGTGATGTTGAAGTATCTGTTAATGTCATTGATAATAATAGACATAATTTAGATAAATTATATATTCGAGTTGGTTCAAAATCAGAACTAGTTGTTAATGGTAAAGCCACTATTTCTGGTTTAACTGCATTAGAAGGATATGAATTACAATTATCTTACGAACTACCTAATGGAAATACTATTAGTTTACCATATAATTATCCTTTTGGAACAAAAGCCAGAGAATATCGATTTAATGATATTAATATATCATTAAAAGATAATAATTACATTTTTGAATTAGATTATTCAGATAAAGCCAATGCAACAACATTAGCTGAGGCGATTATTTATATTAATGGAAAGAGTTATCAGATGGCAGAAGGCAAACTAACAGTTGGCAAGGAAGAAATAGGACTAATTAATGAAATAAAATTGGAATTTACTAATCAAATATATCAAGGAACAGAAACAATTATTTTAGTTAATCCTCATGCCCCATATTTAAATGCATTAAATGAGGCGATTGGTTCAATTGAAACATTGTTAGAAGAAATTTTTAAATAATAATAACAAATTGGAGAATTTATGAATAAAAATTTTAAAATCTTAAATAAATCATTAAGTATCTTTTTGATTTCGCTAATTATATTATTTGGGCTATTTAATACTAATTTTTTAATTAATGCAACATCAACTGCCAATGCTGATTATATTGAAAACTCAATTGTAAAAACAGTAAATTTAGATTATGGCTTAAAATATACAAGCGTTAAAGGAAGTAGCAAATTTACAACAACTGGAGCATACGTAGATCAAGTATGTAATTATATTGAAGTTCCAACTAACGATGCATTATTAATCACAACATGGTCAAAATTTAAAAATGATTCATGGAAAAGAGCAAGCATTGTAAATATTGCAAAAGATTTTGAAGCAAAACATCCAGGCTATCGTGTTTTAGCCATCACAAATGGAGATTTTTATGACATTAAAGGAGAAGATGATTTTCCATATTCTTCAATGGGAGCATTGGTTTGCGATTCTAACTTCTATAAAACTACTCCAACTAGAAGAAAGGGTTATAAAGTAGTATCATTTAATAATGATGGTTCAGTTAATCCTATCACAGGTTTTGATCAATCGATTGTAAAAGTAAAGAAATTACCTTCATTAACAATTTATGATGAAAATGATCAAATTATCAAGATAGTTGAGATTAATAAAGTAAATGAAGCTCCTTTAGAAAATGAAATTGCTGTTTACTACGGAACTTATATTAATAAATTATATGATAGTTCAGAAACAGATAAAAATGCAAAAAAGACATTTGTTGTTACTAATCCTATTAATTGGCTTCCTAATGGCGTTAATGATTTTTATGGATTAGGAGTTATTGATTCACTTGGAAGTAGAGTTTTAGCTGCTGGAGAATTTGCGATTTGCAGCAATAATTCAGAAATTGAGTCTTTACTTGGTAAGGGTGTTAAAATTCGTGTTCAATATGAATGGGATGGAGAGGCATCAAATGTTACAAATGCCATAAATGCAGGTACACAAATTTTGGTTAATGGCGAAGCCCCAAGTAACGTTAATACTGCTGATGGATCACGTATGAATGCACGTCATCCTCGTACGGCAATTGGTGTAAAAGAAGATGGTACAGTAGTATTAATGGTTAATGATGGACGCCAACCTGAAACAGGAAGAAATGGTTCATATGGAAATGAACTAGCCGCAATGATGAAACATTATGGCTGTGTAAATGCTTTTAATCTTGATGGTGGTGGATCATCTATTATGTATTATCGTGATGGTGATAATTTTGTTTTAGGTAATAGTTTTTCTGATCCTCCAGAACGTACAGTTTCAAATTGTGTAGTAGTTGCTGTTAAAGATCCTGAAATTCAAGTTAGTTTTGATCGTATTGGATCTAAAGAAATAGATATAACAGTTAATTTACTTAATGATAATAAACATGAAGTGGAAGAAATTTATGCTCGTATCGGAACAAAAACGCAAAGAATTGAAAATGGGAAAGCCACATTTACCGGTTTGTCTCCATTAACTGGTTATGAAATAGGTTTCAGTTTCATGAATGATAAAGGAATAGAGTACAAGTTACCGTATAAGTATTCATTTGGAACAAAAGCCAGAGAATATCGATTCAATGATATTAATATATCATTAACAGATAATAATTACATCTTTGAATTAGATTATTCTGATAAAGCCAATGCAACAACATTAGCAGAGGCGATTATTTATATTAATGGTAAGAACTATCAAATGTCAGAGGGTAAATTAATTGTAGATAAAGATGAGATTGGAATAATCGATGAAATCAAGTTGGAATTTAATAACCAAATATATCAAGGAACAGAAACAATTATTTTAGTTAATCCTCATGCCCCATATTTAAATACATTAAATGATGCATTAAAATCAATTGAAACAATGTTAGAAGATATATTTAAATAAATTACTCTATAAAAAATTACTAAAGCTGTGATAAATGATCTCTAGAGATTAAATATTACAGCTTTTTATAATAATATATTTGCAAAAAGCGAGAAAAAATTGTATAATAGATAGATAGAGGAAATACATATGATTAAAGTAGTTAACGAATTAGAAACTGATTTTAGATTTGATAAGAGTTGCCCATTAAATGAATACCCTCGTCCACAATTACGTCGCGACTCATTCTTGAATTTAAATGGTATATGGCAATACAAGATTTTTTCTGATACAAATATTTTTATTAATTATAATAAAAATATTGTAGTACCTTATCCTATTGAATCCGCTTTGTCAGAAGTAGAATGTCGATTGGAAGTGGGACAAAAAATAGGATATAAAAAAGAGTTTACTTTACCAGATGGTTTTGTGAAAGATAAAACTATTTTACATTTTGGAGCAGTTGACCAAATTTGTGATGTCTATTTTAATCGCAACTTTGTGATTCATCATGAAGATGGTTATACACCTTTCTCTGTTGATGTAACAAGACTTTTAAAAGAAACAAATGAGATTGTAGTAATTGTTTCTGATAATCTAGATAGTGATTACCCATATGGTAAGCAAAAGAACAAAAATGGTGGTATGTGGTATACACCAGTTTCAGGGATTTGGCAAACAGTTTGGCTTGAAAGTGTTAATTATGAATATATAAAAAATCTTAATTTTATCTCTAATATTGATTCTAATGAAGTTACTATTGAAATTGAAAAAGATGCGATAATTGAAGATATTGAAAAAGAGATTACTATTTATTTTAATAATTCTGTCGTTCATTATGTAAAGACATCGTTAGATACTATTACTGTTAAAATTGATGATGTTAAATTATGGACTCCAGAAAATCCAAATCTATATCAAGTAATGGTTAAAATGAGTGAAGATATTGTCTACTCATATTTTGGAATGCGAAAACTAAGTGTTAATACTAAAGATAACCATAAATTTTTAGCTTTAAATAATAAAAGATATTATTTTCATGGCTTATTAGATCAAGGATATTATCCTGATGGTTTATATACACCAAAAAGTTATGATGTTTATCGTTATGAATTAGGGAAAATCAAAGAATTAGGTTTTAATACACTTAGAAAACATATTAAGGTTGAACCGGCTATTTGGTATTATTTATGTGATACAATGGGAATAATTGTTTGGCAAGATTTTGTAAACAATGGTGAATATAGTTTTTTTAAAGATTCAGCACTTCCAACTTTTGGAAAACGAAAAAGACGCTTTGGTGGTTATAAAAGAACAAAAAAATCAAAAGTAGTCTTTGAAAAACATATGGAAGAAGTTGTAAAAAAGTTGAAATTCTTCCCTTCAATTTGCCTTTGGACAATTTTCAATGAAGGCTGGGGACAACATGATACTATTAAGATGACAAATAAATTATTAAGCCTTGATAATACTAGATTTATTGATAGTGCAAGTGGATGGTTTTATCGACCAAAAGAAAATGGTATTGATAGTATACATTGGTATTTTAAAAAGTTAGATTTCTCAAAGAAACAATTACGTAAATATGTCGGTGCATATGCTAAACCATTAGTTATATCTGAATTTGGTGGTTATTCATATCAAGTTCCTGAACACATTTATAATGATAATCATGAATATGGATATCGTAAGTTTACATCAATTGAAGAATTTACGACTGCGTTTAAAGAATTATATCAAAATGAAATCATAGATAATTTAAAATGTTATATTTCTGGTTCAATTTACACACAAGTAAGTGATGTTGAAGATGAAACTAATGGTATTCTTACTTATGATCGTAAAGTATGTAAATTAAATAAAGAAGTAGCTATAAATATTAGTGATAAGATAAAAAGTTTTATAGATAAGGAAGAAAAATAGATGGAAAATCAAAAATTATTATTAACCATTAAAAGAATGGGAATTAACGGAGAGGGAATAGCCTATTATAAACGTAAAGCAGTATTTATTCCTTATGCAATTCCTGGGGAAATTGTAGAAGCAAAAATCACACAGCAAAAGGATAATTATGCTTGTGGTGAAGTTACACATTACAAGAAAATGAGCGAATATCGTGTTAAACCACGATGTGAATATTATGGGCGCTGTGGTGGATGTCAACTACAACATATGGCCTATCCATTTCAATTAGAGCAAAAACAAAATATTGTGATAGAAACAATTGATCGATATTATGAAGGAAAAAAAGATAAGCTAGAGATAAGAGAATGCATCGGAATGGATTATCCATGGGAATACCGTAATAAAACACAACTTCCTACAAGACATGATGGCGATAAAGTTGTTGTTGGAATGTATGAACTTGATTCTAATCGTTTAGTTTATATTGATAAATGTTTAATTGAAAATAAACTAATAAGTGAAATAATGAGTATAATTTTAGATTATCTTACAAAAGCTAGTATTAATGTATATAATCCTCGTTTTCATCAAGGTAATCTTCGTTATATCGTTATTCGTGGTTTTGAAGAAACAAATGAAGTACAAGTTACTTATGTTGTTATGAAGGAAGAACAAAGATTAATGAAGATCTTAAAAGAATCAATTAAACTTGATCATCGTATTAAATCTATTCATTATTCTGTTAATGATGATCCAAAATCTATTGAAATTATCACTAACAAAATAGAAAAACTTGACGGTGAAGATCAAATTGATGGAAAATTGGGAGATTTAGAGTTTTCGATTTCTCCAAATGCTTTCTTCCAATTAAATAGTAAACAAACTAATGTACTTTATGATGAAGTAATAAATGCTTTAGAACCTACAGGTAATGAGAAAGTCTTAGATTTATATTGTGGAATTGGAAGCATTGGATTATATGTTGCAAATAAAGTTAAAGAAGTTCGTGGTATTGATATTAATCAAGAAAGTATCACTAATGCTAATCAATTTGCCTTAAATAATGGACTAAATAATGCTAAGTTCTACGCAGGAAATATTTTAAAGCAATTAGAAAAGTTTGATAAAGAAGGATTTATCCCTGATGTTGTAGTTGTTGACCCTCCAAGAAGAGGAGTAGAGTTACAAGTTATCAATTATTTACAAAAGAAAAAAGTAAAGAAAATAATTTACGTTTCTTGTAATCCATCAACTTTTGTAAAGAACTTAAACCATTTACAAAAAGAATATGCTGTGAAATATATTCAACCGCTTGATATGTTTCCTCAAACAAGTAATGTAGAATTAGTTTCTAAATTAATTTTAAAATAAAAAGTGAAAGGAGAGAAGAATTATGCCTTTTGAAATTCAAGATATTATTAATGGTATTAATATTGTTGCGATTTTTGTAATATTATCATGTGCACTAATCGGATTTATGAGATCTACAAAGAAATCAGTATTCTATTTGGTAGCATCTATTGTTTTTATCGGTGGTGGTCTTTTATTATCAAATGTAATATGCAATTTTTTACTAAATTATGATTTATCTTCATTAAATCTTTCTATAAATGTTGAAAATACTCAATATAATGTTGTTACAATTAATGATACATTGACTTCGATTTTAAACAATACTTTATTAGGCGGTGCTGAAGTTAGTAATACTATTGTTTATGGTTTGATTATTGGATTAGTCCAAATGATATTTAGAATTATCTGGTTTATTGTTTTAATGGTTCTATCATTTACATTATTCTATTGGATTTCTGGTATTATTTGGTTAATCATAAAACCTAAGAAAAAGAACGGATTGAAACCTAAAAAGACTATCAGTGGTAGATTAGGTGGTGCTGGTATTGGAGCTGTTAAAGGCTTAGCTTATGTGCTATTATTATTTTTCATAATAGCTGGTGTGACGTCTATAATGGATACTGTAGATGATATATCAAATTCTCTTGATGATCAATCAACATATAATCTAGTACTTGTTGATGGAACAGCGACATTGGTTGAATTAGAAAATAGTGGTAGTAATATATTAGGAGAATATCAAGAAATATATGATATTCTAAAATCTTATAAGGAAACCATTCCTGGTAAAGTTTTTGGTACTATTGAAATCAATGAAACATCAATTGATGAATATGTTTTTGATAAATTATTTGAATTGAATGTAGAAGGATATAGTTCAAGTATCAAGATTAGAAAAGAATTACAAATTGTAGCAAAAGCATTAAAGGAATTTCCTGAGATTTTAACTGGAGAAATTTCAGCCGAAAAAATGGTCGAATATAGTAAAGATCCTGAAAAGAATGCTCAAATTAAAGCATTTGTTGAGACTCTTTCCTCATTAGAAACTATTAAAGTAGTAATTCCTGCTGCTATTGAATTAGTAGTAGTGAGTGATAAATTACTAGAAGGTGTAGATCCGAGTATTAAAGAAGAAATTCAAAGTTTAGACCTTGATGAATTAAGAAACATCGATTATGGAGCAGAATTTACTAATATTGGTTATTCTTTAGTAGATGCTATTTCGTTATTAAATGAAAACATGGAATTAGATTTCTATAATTTAGATTCAGAAACAATTAATAAAGTTTTTGATTCAATTGGAAGTTTGAAGCTTGTAGATGTTGTTGCTCCGCTTGCTATTTCATATGTTACAACATTGCCTTCATTTGTACAAGTATTAGAAGAATACGGCATTGATCCAACTGATCTTGGTTTATCTGATATTGAAAGTTTTGGTAATGAACTAAAAATCATTGGAAAAGTGTTATCTCAATTTGCTGATTTAGGATTAACAGAAGATATTATTAATGATTTTTCTAAATTGGATTTTAATGATGAATTGGTTGAAAAGCTCGAAAAAATTGTAGAAACATTATTTGAATCTTCTATTTTAAAAAAAGCAGTTCCAGTTGTAGCAAATGCGGCAATAAAAATATTACCAGAAGACTATATGAATATTATCGATATTCCAGATTCAGCAGATAGTGACTATTGGCAAAATGAGTTAACTCCATTATTAAAAGCAGGTATAGTTTTGGTTTCTACTGGTATTTTGAATACTGAAGATATGATTGGTTTAATAAGAGAATTAGAAGATAGTAAGATTGAAGATCTAGCTAAATACTTATCTGCTTCATCAATTGTTAAGAATAGTTTAAATAATATCATTATTGAATTGTTATCTGCAAAATATGATGAAGAAGGAAATTTAGTTAAAGAAGGATTAATGGGAGATTTAGAATTTATTGCCTTTGATGACTCTAATAAGTGGTCATCTCTAGAAATATCAAGTATTTTTAAGGGATTAAAATCTATTATTAATTCTGGTTTATTAGATTCTAATGATGCAATTACTACTATTGGTGAATTAAGTGATGAAACAATAGAAAGTTTAGCAGTAAACTTAAGTAATTCAGAATTTATTAAAATAAATTTAAGTCCAATTATTCTATATTTTATTGATGGCTTACTAGAAAATGCAGAATGGACTGTCCTTGAAGCAGAGGAATGGGATAAAGATGAATTAAGTAGTTTATTTAATTCATTTAAGAAAGTGATTAGTACTGGTATTATTGATGATCCAGATACTGGTTTAAATGACTTATCAGAAGAAGAGATTGATGATTTAGTATCTTCAATTACAAAATCTAAATTCCTTACAAGTAATTTATCTGTTGTTGTTGATGTATTAGTTAAAAATATTTCAATTGAAGGAGTAGATTTCTCATCAATTGATACAAGTGATATTGTTTGGGATGAAACTGAATTAAGTTCTTTATTAAAAGCAGCTAAACTTGTTATTGGTGCTGATGCTACAAAATTAATCAATTTAAATGAAAATGAAATGGATTCAATTGTTTCTTCAAAACTAATTACAAAAGTATTTGTAGAATTTATAAAAAATCCTGGCGATAATTTATCGATTATTAAAGGTACAAATTTAGTATCAAAAGATGGTTGGTCTGATATTATAACATCTAATGTTCCATTTACTTATGAAAGTGGTGTTGTAACTATCGATGCTAGTGGATTAGATGCAACTAAATATTATATTTATGTTGATGGTAAAAAGATTGTTTCTACAAAAAATACAGTCTATGATTTGAATTCAATAGTTGCTGAAGATGCAATTCTTACGTCTTTACCTGAAATTGACAGGATTGCTGTTAAAGGATATAAGTTTGGAGAAATCAGGAATATGTTCCTTGCTATTCAAACGATAATAGGTGAAGGTGAAGTAAATACTGATAATATTATTGCTAATATAACAAGTCTAACAGATGATGATATAGTTACTTTATTAAATAGTATTATTTTAACGGAAACTTTGATTTGTCAAATTGAAGAATATGCTATGGGTGATAATAATCTTATTAATATTCCAGAAGGAAACTTAACGAAGTTAAAAGAGGATGGCACTAAGGATAGAACTGCATGGCTAGAAAATAATGAAATCCATGGCGAATTATTTAATGTATTAAAGGCTATTACTATTGTTTTTGCAGGAAAAGATTTGAATAATCTTGAATTCTCTACTGATCTTATTACTTCAATTAAAGAAGAAGATATTGATACTATTTTAAAATCTTTAATTTTAAGTGAAACAATTATTGTGAAGATTGAAGAAATGGCATCTGAAACTGATAATACAATTTTTATTCCAAAAGAATTAAAAACTGTTAATGATAAAATAGATCATGATGCTTGGAATCAAGCTAATGAAACTAAGAATATTTTAGTTGCATTTAAGTCTATTTTTGATAGTGGTGAGATCAATACAAGTAATTTAAAACTTAAACAAATAATTGATTCAAAAGATGTAATATTAAAATCATTAGTTATTTCCGAAACTATTAAACAAAACCTATTAAAAATTAATGGTATTGATATACCACTAGAAGAAGGCTTATCAAAAGATAATTTAGATGGTTGGAAGAATACATATGCTATAGATGGTAGTGTTACATCGAGAGGTGAATTGAATAATATTTTAACTGCTGTTGAAATGATTTTAGGTATTGATGAAAATACTACAATTGAATCTATTAATACTGATTCTATCAAATTAAAGAACTTAATAGATAATAAAGATGAAGTATTAAAGTCATTAATTATTTCTGAAACAATTAGAGTTAAATTATTAGGAATTAATGGAATTGATATACCTGAAGGTGAGGGCTTATCAGAAACTAATTTAACTGGATGGAAAAATACATATACTGATGGATTAGTTACTTCTAAGGGTGAATTAAGCAATATCTTAACTTCTATTGAATTAATCTTAGGTATTAATGATGAAACTACTATTAATAATATTAGTACTGATTCTATTAAGATTAAGAGTGTTGTTGATAACAAAGATGAAGTATTAAAATCATTAGTTATTTCTGAAACAATTAGAGTTAAATTATTAGGAATTAATGGAATTGATATACCTGAAGGTGAGGGCTTATCAGAAACTAATTTAACTGGTTGGAAGAATACTTATGAATCAGGAATTGTAAAAACATATGGTGAAATTAGTAACATTTTATATGCTATTGATTTGATTTTAGGCCTTAATGAAGACACTACTATTGAAACAATAAATACAAATAATATTAAGATCAAGAACGTTGTTACAGAACAAGACAAAGTATTAAAATCATTAGTTATTTCTGAAACTATTAGAAATAAATTATTGGCCATTGAAGATCTTAAGGTGCCTGCTAATGAAGGATTATCAGAAACTAATTTAACTGGATGGAAAAATACATATACTGATGGATTAGTTACTTCTAAGGGTGAATTAAGCAATATCTTAACTTCTATTGAATTAATCTTAGGTATTAATGATGAAACTACTATTAATAATATTAGTACTGATTCTATTAATCTGAAAAATGTTATTGATCAACGAGATATTGTTTTAAAATCATTAGTTGTTTCTAATTTAATTAGAATAAAATTATCTGAAGCTAATGGTATTACTGTGCCGACAGACTCTTTATCTACTACAGATTTAACTGGTTGGAAAAATGAATATGATGGTGATACAGTAACATCAAAAGGTGAGTTAAGTTATGCTTTAGGTGCAATTGATATTATTTTAAATATTAAGAGCGACAGTACTTTGAATAATTTGAATTTAGATGGTATTAAAGTATCTAGAATTATTGATCAAAGAGATACTGTTCTACATTCTAAGATACTAACTGCTACAATTAAAACTAAGATTATTGATCTAGATTTATTATCATTACCTGTTGGCCATGCTGATAGTGCAAATGTAGTTAACTATATTACTTGGGAAAATACATATGCTGGTGAATCTGTTCTTACTAGAGGTGAATTAGATGCAATTTTAGCAACTTTAAGTGATTTATATTCTAGTGTTGACGATACAATTGCTAATATTAAAATTAATTATAGTAGTATTTTTGAAAGTGCAACTCAACAAAAGATGATTAAATCTAAAGTTATTTGTGAAACTATTATTACAAAGCTATTAGCTATGAATACAGTATTAAGTATCACCGAAGAAGATTTAAATATTCCAACAGATAGAAGTGCTTGGTGGAATGAATTTAATGGTGAATTGTTATACTTCTTAAATGGTGTAAGTAATATGCTTTCAGATGAACAAAAGAAAGATATTAGTAATTTCCACTTAGAAATTGATGATATTTACAATGTTTTAATTGAAGAAGTTTCTCGTACTAATGTATTAAAATCATTTGTTTTAGCTGATACAATTAAAGCTAATTTCTTAAAACTTGGTGCATTTAGCAGCTCAGTTCCTGAAGTAGCAGAAGTTGGAGTTGATATGACTCAAAAGAGTTCATGGTATGTTATTAATAATTTAGAAGAAGGTAGAGATATTGAACATAAAGAATTATGGAATTTAATTGAATCTGTTCATATGTTATTTGGTGATTCTACTAGTTTAAGTACATATTCATTTGATATTAATGATCTATTAGCAAATGAAAGCTTAATGCCAGTATATGAATTTAATCTTGAAGGTAAGCTAGTTTATACAAAAGATAACATGGATACATTCTTTAATTCTTTAGTAATGCAAAAAACATTTGCTGATTTATTAAAACCAATTATTAATAATTCAGGTGGAGCACTAAATGGTCGACTAGTTGAACCTAGTCCATACGGATATTTATTCTATGAATATGATTACCAAAATGCAAAACAAGATTCAATGAATACTTTAGGCGCATTATTTGATTTAGATGCGTTTAATGAACAAGTTGAATATGATGCTAAGACTATTATTGAATCTATATTTATTATGAATAAAGCAGGATTAAATTACGAAACATTAGGTCAATTTGAAAGTGTTAATAATAGTAATTTGGTTTCAATAGCTAATGTAATCTTTGGTTTAGATATTGATAAACTTGTTGATGCATTTGTTATTTCTCGAACATTTAGAGGATCAATTGAACTAATATTAAATTCAGTATTTGAAAATGTATATAGTTTAGCACGTATTGCTGGTACAATTAAAGGCGTAGTTATTCCTCAATGGGAAGAAGTTAAATTGAATAATTCTGATTATGCTTACCCATTAAGTAAACTTGAAGCAAGAGATAAATTGTATTCAGATATAAATACAATAATCAATCATATTCAAACAGTAACTAAAGCATTATAATATGCAATTTGGAATAGTCTTTCAATGAAAATTGAGAGACTATTTTATTTTGGAAAGTTTTTGATAATATTTATGAAAACGTTTGACAAAGAAAAAAAATAAGTATATAATTTTAAAGTGTAGTAATAAAACTATCAAAAAATCTATAATTGAAATTATAAAAGGAGATTATTTTTATGATTATTGGAGTACCAAAAGAAATTATGCATGGAGAAAATCGTGTATCATCAACACCAGAAACTGTTAAGAAAATGGTTAATGATGGATACAAAGTTTTAGTTGAAAAAGGCGCAGGATTAGGATCTTTTTATTTAGATGAAGCTTATAAAGAAGCGGGAGCTATTTTAGTTGATGATCCAAAAGAAATTTATGAAAAAGCAAATGTTATTTTAAAAGTAAAAGAACCTCAATTTAATGAAAAATATCAATTAAATGAAATAGAATTAATGCATGAAGGACAAATATTAATCACATTTATTCATCCAGCTGCCCCAGTTAACCATGCAATGGTTAAAAAGATGGCTGAGAAGAAGATTGTTGGTTTAACTCTTGATGGTATTCCACGTATTAGTAGAGCACAATCAATGGATGCATTATCTTCAATGAGTGTTTGCGCTGGATATAAAGGAATTATTATGGCTGCGGATGATATTGCTCAATTTATGCCAATGGTTGGTAGTGCAGTTGGAGTATTAAAACCATCAACTGTATTTGTTATTGGTACAGGTGTTGCTGGTTTACGCGCTGTTGCAACTGCAAAATCTTTAGGTGCTGTTGTATATTCTGCTGATATTCGCCCAGAAGCTAATGAACAAGCAAAATCATTAGGAGCGAAAATTATTGAAACAGGAGTTCCTGCAGAAATTGCTGTTAGCCCTGATGGAAAACATGCTAATAAGTTAAGTGAAGAATGGTTAAAAATTGAACGTGAACACTTTAAGGAAATCGTTGCAAAAGCTGATATTATTTTCTGTAGTGCTTTATTATTTGGTCAACTTGCACCAGTTTTATTAACAGAAGAAATGGTTAAAACAATGAAACCTGGTTCTTGTATCGTTGATATTTCAATTGACCAAGGTGGTAACTGTGCAATTACTTCTCCTGGTATTAGAGATATAAAACACGGAGTAACAATTGAAGGTATTAAGAATATTCCAGGTATGCTTCCAGCAAGTTCTACATGGATGTTTGCTCACAATATTTACAATTTATTAAAATACTTAGTTAAAGATGATAAAGTTGTTTTAGACTTAAATGATGAAATTGTATCATCTATTCTTGTAACTGATTTCGATGGTAAGATTTTACATAAAGGTGCCATTGAAGCGATGGGATTAAAATAAAATTTTATGACATTAACACAAGTGATTTTAGTTGCTGTCTTTTTTGTAGCAACAATTGTTGGTTATTTATTAATAAATAATGTTCCTAGTTTACTCCATACTCCTTTAATGTCTGGAATGAATGCTTTATCAGGAGTAACAGTTTTAGGGGCATTAACTGCAACAGCAATTGCGGTTAGTTCAATTTCGGAAGGCTCACAAGTCTTAGGATATATTTTTGGAAGTTTGGCTATTATTTGTGCAATGATAAATGTTGTTGGTGGTTTTGGTATTACTGACAGAATGCTTAGAATGATAGCAAAGAAAGATAAAAAGGTAAAATAATTATGTTAGCGATTGTTATAACTCCAATTGCTTATTATATAATAAGTGCTATTTTATCTATGTTAGTCTTATTAGGAATATACCTAATGAGTAATGTAAAAAGAAGTGTTATTGGTAATAGAATCAGCGCTATTGCAATGTTATTAGCTATAATAGTTACTTTAGTATATAATCAAATTCTTCCTTTATTTATATTATACATTGCAATAGCAGTTGGTGCTATTATTGGGGTTATTTTCACATTAAAGGTAAAAATGATACAAATGCCACAACTTGTTGCTTTACTAAATGGTTTAGGTGGGGCAAGTAGTGCAATTGTTGGTGTTTTTGCGTTATGTGGGATAGGTTCGGGTAAGGATATCTTTAGTTATTTCACTTCATCCTTTTCAGTTGTTATAGGAATGATAACATTAGTAGGAAGTTTAATTGCGGCAGGAAAA
>JAEDHQ010000096.1 GCA_016296945.1 Bacilli bacterium
ATCAATTTTGCAACAGAGTTTGCTGATTGTCCAGAACTATACGAATAAGAGGGAGGTTTTATTAAACCTTTCTCTTTTTTTTTTGTCTACTAGGAAATAATAGGCATTTTAAAAGATAAAAATATTCGGATATATAAATGTACAACTCAATATACGTTCTCGAAAAAACCCTGATAAATTATGGGCATAATTTTCGTTAGAAACGATTTTTGATACATTAGAACACATCAACATCATTTTATTGAAGTATATAATTTTTCCAACAACTCAAAAATCTTCGTTTTAAAGGCTTAAAATCATTCAGGCATACAAATTATCATTTTGAAGTAGAAAGTGCCTAAAATCGCCTGTAAATAGGCTCTACGGGCTTTCTATGGTTCTATTCACCACTGCACTTGAAATATTTATTCATTTTTTTATAAATTTCCTTGAATAATTCGTCCTTTTTTGCATCCTTGAGTTTAACACATTCAATTTTCCTATTGAATACATAGTAGAATAGTTTCTGCTTTAATCTAAATTCTGATGTTAAAATTCCTTTTGTATCAATAGTTTTATGCACTCCTTGAATATCGTCATACTCGAAATCGCTAAAATAATAAACTGGGTGGTACAGAAACTTACCAATTGTATCAGTCTGACGAGGTAATAACTCATATTTCACCTGTCGTTGAAGATTTGTGATTTTATTTTGTTTTACTAACTCTTGAAGATATAACCAATACGTAAGCTCAAACTTTGAATCAAATACTTCACCATTAAACTCTACTCTCTTTGATCTAAATTTACTTATCATAGGTTTCTAAGTTCTATATATATAAAGATATAAAAAAATAACTAATTTTTGTATTGGTTTGATCGATTGTGATCTAAGTAATTAGTGTTGCTTAAAGTGATATTTATGCTTTTCGATTAAAAAAATATATTTTTGTATTGACTTTTTTGAAGATAGCACATATTTATTGGTAGTACGGTTAATTTAAAAATATTTTCATACATTTGGATTGGTTTTTTAATAACTGCTTGTCTGGCAGGATAAAAATAAGGCTATATAAATATGAAAGAAAGAAAAATCTTTGACATTGACAACAGAGGCAGCGGAATTAGTGAATTTGGTGCTGATCTATTTAAAATTTTGGTTGAAGAACCTGAATTTGCAAAATCTAATATTCATCTGATAAATCCAAATGACTTTCCATCAAATGAGGTTATGACAGTAATTGGATTGTTGAAGGATTTGTTTCTTAAGACTGGAAATATTTATACGTATGATGCGCTCATTGAACACTTTTCAGCATTTTATGATAGTGAAAGCACTGAATATGATGCTTATGTATCATTTATTGAAGAGGTTAAAAATAAGGTATTAACAGATGAACGTATACAAATAGTTAAGTCTGAATTTAAGTACCTCAATTGTTTTTCTAATATGTTACAGTTGGGAAACTTCATTAATGATAACATTACTAGAATTCGTTCATTTGGTGATATTGAGAGAATTAGTAAACAGATTGTAAGTAAATGCAATACCTTTATGTTGTCCGTTGAAAAGATTGGATTGAATGAAACAGTTGAAGATGGCGATAAAATTCAAGGAGAATGGTAAAAATACTATACTTTACCCTATGCTTTCACAAAGTATACCCTATGCTTTCACAAAATATATAAAGTATGTTTTCACAAAGTATACCCCTATGCTTTCACAAAGCACCAATAAGAATATATAATAAGAATATAATAAGAAGGGAAAATTTTGGAGATTATGGCTAAAGAAAGTAACAACGTACCATTTATAAAAATGTACTGGCCTATTATTAATAGTGAACTTGATATATACGAACAAAGGATATTATCAATAATAATTTCTTATGAAAAACAAGGTACAGGCATTTCAACGTTATCTAAAAAAGCATTCAAAGGAATATCAATTTTTAAGATTTCAAAATCAACTGATAGACTTCAAGAATTAGGACTTTTTAAAAAGGTAAATACGAAGTCTGATAAAAAAGGTAACAATCCAACGGAGTACCATTTAAATAAAAAAAGGATAAATGAATACTTCAACTGTAAGATATATGATATAAAAGAACAAGTATGTGATAGAGAACCAGAAGTTAAGGCTAAAGTGGTTTCACAGTTTGAAATGTTCCTCAATAGTAAAACAAATAAAACATCTAAATAATTAATATAATATGGAGAAAATAGAAAAATCAAACCTAGCGTATCTAGGTTCAAATGCACAGGCATCTTTAATTAAGTGTATGCTTGAAGACAAAAAACAGTTCAATAGTGCAATTAAGTACTTAAATCCAAAATCCTTCACAGATACAGGATTAAAAATGATAGTCCAAGTTATATGTGACTATTACGAAAAAAACAATGTTGCACCAACGTATAAGGACATAGAGTATTCAATAAAATACAAATGTTCAACTGAAGATGAAATGTGTAGCGCAAAAAGGATGTTCCAATACATTAGAGATGAAAAGACTCTGGAAGGTATGTATACGGCTGCTAACGTATGTTTAAACGGCTTAAAACAGATTGAGATACAGAGAATACTAGACAACG
The DNA here is from genome assembly GCA_016296945.1 of Bacilli bacterium. GTDB lineage: Bacteria > Bacillota_I > Bacilli_A > ML615J-28 > CAG-698 > CAG-698. Next base: position 2,572 of record JAEDHQ010000096.1, read on the forward strand.
CTAAAAGGGCGACTAAAGACAAAGAATTTAATCCAGACTCTATTGCTAAATACATTGAGGAATTATCTCAAATATGTTTAAGTGGTAATAACAATATTGAGTCACCAAGTGCAAGTGAATTATTTGAAATGGTATTCTCTTACTCAAAGACAGATAAGATTAAGAGCGGAATAGAAGAATTAGACGAACAATTGAATGGAGGTTTCCAGAGAGGAACAGTAAGCTTGATTATTGCGGCTACTGGATGTGGTAAAACTACACTATCTTCAATAATAGCATTGAGAAGTGCAATTGAGGGTAATAATGTTCTTCACATATTCTTTGAAGATACATTAGTACAGATAGGACAGAAATATTATTCAACTTTAACTGGATTAAACTCTGATGAGTTCAATAAGGACTATAATAGGCTTTGTCTAATAGACTTCCTAAATGAATATCCAAAATACAAAGATGCATTGTATAAGCATATAAAACCAATGAGGCTTACAAATGGTGAAACAACATTTGAAGATATTAGGGAAAAAATTACAGAATGTATAAACAGTGGATGGAAGCCAGATATGGTTGTTATTGACTATATAAGCTGTATTCAATCATCTTCAAATAAAAACCTTGCAATTACTAATGAAGTGCAGGCACAAGAGAGATTAATGAAAAAAATCGAAACATTGGCACAAGATTTAAACATTCACATATTAACACTTCAACAAACAAATAGAGACGGTGTAAAGGTTGATACAGCAATGAATAGAATTGGTAATGTTCAAGGTTCATTTAGAATGACACAGCCTTGTTCTTATATAATGTATCTTGATAGAACACAAGACACTACTGACTACAACAGAGCAAATCTATATCTTGATAAATGTAGAGGTTCTAAACCAAAGCAATGGACAAATATCTATCTCAATAACGGTAATTGTCAAATAGATTTATCTGGTAAAACTTATACAGATGATAGCCTATATTATGATGATGATGAAGATGAGAAATCTGTAGGCTTTAAAATGCAATAGGTGAACAATTATACTAAAACTTAAATAAAATGTCTCTACGGGGCTGTAAATAGCCTCTAGAGGCTGATTAATAAATATTATGCTTATGGAAAAAGAAATTTGGAAAGAAATAGAAGAATTTGGAGGAAATTATTCAGTATCTTCAGAAGGAAGAGTAAGAAGTAACGGATTACTAAAAGGAAAGAATTCTAAGGTTAGAATACTAAAGACAGAGATGTCTAAAAAAGGCTATTTAAGAGTTGGATTAGTGAAAGATGGAAAACAAAAAAAATATCTTGTTCATCGCCTAGTCGCTATGGCATTTTTGGATAATCCAAATAATTTGCCTGACGTAAATCACAAGAATGAATGTAAGACAGATAATAGGTTAATAAATCTTGAGTGGATGTCGAGAAGAGACAATATGAACTACGGAGACAGGACAAAAAAAGCTAGTACAACAAGATTTATAAACAGTATACCAATATTTTAATTTTTGTATTATGGAAAAGGAAGAATTATTAATTAGAGATATTATAGATGAATATGATATCACAGAAGAGGAGTGTGAGATACACAAAATAGTAATGAACTACTTGAAAGAAAGGAGTAAATTAAAAAGTTGATCTAATCACATAAAAAAGTATTGAATTTTAAAATATTTTATGTATATTTATGTTGTAAGAAATAAACACACTGCAATCAGCCGAACGGAAGCAGTATAATACAACACTCGGAAGAAGAAATACAAGTTGCCAGAGCTTTAAAACTGGAGTGTATCTGTTTTGTTTATGCTTTAACCATTCGTTTAAGGGGCAAGTAAAACGGCT
>JAEDHQ010000097.1 GCA_016296945.1 Bacilli bacterium
TTATGATATCATTATGATATCATTATCACGATATAAATATATGTATTATTGTATTAAAATAATAATACAATTTATATAATCAAATATTCCAGTTTTCAAAATCCAAACATATGTTCGGCTTTCGGTAAAATGGGAAAAAACCGACTTTTTGTAAATAGGGGGTAACAAAAACCAGAACAAGTGTTCTGTTTTCCCGGCAGCCTATAAGCTAGTTCACCTACACACCAACTTAATTTTAAATCACTTCAAAAAACCCCTAAAAAATCCACACTTTTCTCACCTCTCACCCAGAAAATCAAATATCGCACCAAATATCGCTCAAACCCACTAAAATCAATACATTTGCCACTACAAACATCAAAAAATCATCACCAAAAACTGAGTTTCTTCCTATTATAAATACGTAAAAATATAGAAAATCCCTATTTTTACCGACTTACAAATCAACCACGAAATTTTATAACAATATTAACATCCCACATATCAATCTTTCATATCTTGTAACAGGTTCGTGACAGTTACAAATAGAAATAACATACCAATAAAGAAACATTTATACTTATTAAATCTAAATGACCATATAATCTGTATTCAGAAAAATAAATCTAACCATAAAAATAAGACATCATAAGATGTCTTTTTTATTTGCACTAATCAAAACCACATCTACTCTCCAATCAAACGGAGAATAATATCTTAGCAGCAATAATCCAAACCAATAACATAATTCCATTTTTATCTTTACTAGTAAAAACAATAATGTCAATTAAATTAAACACAAACACTACTTACATTAATTTTATTAAACATAACTACTTTAGATCGTATGTACTAAACAAGTTTCAAACAAAAAGAGAATACATAATTATACCCATTATACCCATAAGGGGATATGTTTACATCTGAAAATAAACAACATTACATATAACACTACTGGCAAAGAATATAGGATTAAAAATTTTACAAATGAAGTGAATCTAAAAAGAGAATTATAAAATGAAAGGAGAAAACCAAAACAACAAAAACAAAAATAAAAGAGTAATTTATGAAGCGTAAGCGAATATAAAACGGAGTTATTCACGAAGCATAACATGCGAGTGAATATGTAATCTCTTATTAATATTAGTATATCTTATTATTGACTGTCACAAATGGACTGTTCAACAGTACCTAAATGAATCAATTTTATACTTTTAGGTACTAATGAACAGTACCTAAAAGCAAAATCTATTTTAATTAAAAATTTATTTTGTAAATGGAGAAGTAAATATTAGAAAGGAGGCGAATATGAAATCAATTATGTAACAATACCACGAGAAATAATTTATGACAAAGATTTGGGTGACAAGCGAGTAATAGTTTATTCCTATTTATGTTGTCGCCGTGCTTTAGATGATACTGTTGCTTTCAGTATTAATGAATTAGTTAAGTGGACAGGTTTAGTTCCAAATTATCATGATGGAAAGATAAACAATAAATACTTAGATTATTTGGAACTACTATCTCATTATGGTTATTTTGAATATTGTCCAGATTTTTCGAAATTGAAGAATGTTAAAGGCAATGGAGATTATTATTACAAAGCAAAACTCAACATTACAAAGTTTGATACACCTGATGATGGATTTGGCATTATTTATTTTGACGAATTAGAAAAAATTATTAATTTTAAAAAAGAATTAGAGAATAAAAAGATAGATACTTCCAGATTATCAGCATCCTACATACTATTACTACTTGCATACATCCGTGTAAATATAAGAAAAAACACAGATAAACCACAATGTTGTTACCGGCTATATAAAACCATATCTGAAGATATTGGAATATCTGAGCGTTACGTCACTCGAATTGTAGAAATATTAGATGTAATGAATATTGTCAAATACCAAGAATGTAAACGTGAACGTTATAAAGATGGTGAAGGGAAATATGGATTTCTTACTACACCAAAAGTATTTGCTGATTATAGGCATTTTACTAAAGACCAATATGGCAACAACATTGTAGATCAAAAATATGATTATTTATCAGAGATTCAAAGACAAATGATTGTTTTGCGTGAAGATTCATCTTAAACAGAGAATAAATAAATGTAACCACTAACCAATCATTATTCAAAAAGGAGACAACCTTATGAAAACAACAAAAATTATTTTAACAAAGAAAAGGAGAATTTATTTAACACATGACAAGAAACTATTACAGAACAGGAAACTATAAACCAGACCACTCTACTTGTGGCAGCGTAATCTATAACTATGACTTTGACGGATATGTATCAATGACAAGTATGGCAGAAAGAATTATTTCTGATTGGAAATTTGATGAGAAATGCAAGAAACTTGCAAATAATAAAATAAAGAAAGGAGTTAAATAGTCACAATATATGGAAAATACCGAAAATATGATTGAGTTTATAACTGGAACAAGAACGGCTACCGTTACTTTTACCAATCAGAAACACATAAATAGAATTAAAAAATTATATGAAGAACGTAAAGATGATTTTAAATATTTTAAAGAAAATGAAGATGGTTCAATTTGTGCAAAACTGCCTCTTAAATGGATCAAGATAAACGCCGGCAGTAAAGAAGGACGTGTTATGACAGAAGAACAAAAGGAGGCTGCTCGTATCAGATTGGCAAATGCCAGAAATAAAATGGGAAAGAAATAACTCTACAATGCTCAAAACTATTGTATTTAATGTAGAATCACATATCAATTTCGCACGAAAACTACTTTATTGATAAAAGTATCAACAAAGCACTTAAAGTTGAAATTTAATAAAAATTCTATTGTAAATAATCAAGGAAAATTTTGGAGGTAATATGAAGAGACTTACATACACAAAAATCATTAACTCAGCAATTGAAATAGATTTATACAATGGGTATTCCGTAATTGCTGTTTCATTAACTCAATATAAAAAAGAGAAACAAATTGTATCATTTTATTTAAAATCCACATCTACTAATGCAATTATACCGATTGATGAATTGCAGGAAGTTGTATTTGACGTAGAAATAACGAAGTTATATCCAGAAATTTTAAAGTATACTGCTTCTCTTCTGCACGATGAAACTCTTAATCATTATATAGATCAATATAATCAACATGTAATTGAATGCTTCTATGAATTTCATAATACGTTAAAGGTTGGTAAAAATTAATGTGTTCTATTTGCAGAAAAAATCCATGCGATGCACGTTGTCCTAATTATATACCACCAAAAGCGAAACATTACTGCTCTATTTGCGATGAAGGAATTTATGAAGGAGAAGAATATATTGAGAATGACATTGGAGAATATGCTCATTGGGAGTGTGTTGATTATGGGAAAGACTTGGCGAAATTCTTAGGATACGAAATTAAAACTATGGAGGATGAAAATGAAAGAATTTATTAGATTTATTAAAAGGATTTTTGGTAAATATGAGCCAGGATATGAATATTGGGTATACACAAGAGATATTAAAGTGAATCCAGAGTGGCAAAGAACTAAGATTAATAAAGAAAAGTTTGCTAAGAAAATAACATACTGGTATAAGACAGGCGAATTTGAATCAAAGATTATTTTAGATAGAGACTTTAATTTAATTGACGGATATAGTTCTGTACGCATTGCAGAGATTAAAGGAATTGATAAAGTGCCGGTTTATTTTGTTGGATAGAAAGGATGATATATGAGTAATAAATTGATCAAATTCAGACCCGAATGGTTTGAAGCATATGGATTAGATAGCGAGAAGAACTTTATGTGTGCTCCTGTTTGTGAGTGCGGATGTGGCGGGAAAGGTGTATTGCTGTTAAATAGTAATCCAGAATTATTTGGATTTATGTTCAATATGCTAATGGAAAATGAATGTAATCACTGTGCAATATTCGCACATGCTTTTGATGGAACTATGTATGCTGCATTGAAAGTAGAAAATGAAAGTGATGATCCAGTTTTGTTCTTTGGACAGAAAAATAACATGGACTTCTTTAAAGAATGGGACGATGAATTGGATTTTCATTGTTATGGTCTGATGATTGAAACCAAACATGGCGAATGGAAGATTATTGAGGATTAGAATAGAAATTTTATTTGGATTAATAAGCATTTGATTTTGTTGGCGCAAAGTCAAGTGTTTTAGAGAAGTAATAAGTAGAACATACATATATACAAGTTCAAAAATTTCACATTTTTAAAATTAAATACAGAAAGGGGTGTATTTTACATCGGAGAATTTGGCTTAAAAATAAAGAACATAGAAGCTGCCACTTTATATGAATACAATAAAGGACTCAGAGATCACTACGAATATAAAGAAGCTATGTTTACTAATAGTCTTTTTAAAGATT
>JAEDHQ010000098.1 GCA_016296945.1 Bacilli bacterium
CCCATAAATAGTATTTTATATTATTTTATTACTATCATCTAAAATAGTCAATAAAAATTTTAAAAAAATAAAAATCCTAAAGGTTTAGATTCTTTAGGACTTCAAATTTTTCTATTAATCTTGATTTTTCTTTCGCAAAACAAACTTAATTGGCGTTCCTTCAAATGGGAAAGTTTCGCGTAATTTATTTTCTAAATATCTTTGATAAGAAAAATGCATATGTTTTTCATCATTTACAAATAAAACAAATGAAGGAGGACATGCTTCTTCTTGTGTAGAATAACTAATTGAAATACGATTACCATTAAAGATAGGTGGTTGATTTAAAATCAATGCATCTAATATAATATCATTTAAGATGCTTGTTGGAACTCGACGGGAATAATTTTCATAAACTACATCAATTTCATCAAGTAATTTATTGACACGTGATTGATTCTTGGCAGATAAGAAAATAATTGGGGCAAAATCTATAAATGGCATTTGCGTCTTAATCTTTTCTGCCATCTTTTGCATTGTCTTATCATCCTTATCAACAATATCCCACTTATTAACAACAATAATCATTGCTTTATTATCATCCCGAGCATAACCGGCGATCCGTTTATCTTGTTCATTAACATCTAAAGTTCCATCAATAACCAAAATACAGATATCTGATCTTTCAATAGCACTTAGTGCTCTTAGCACACTATATTTTTCGGCGTTTTCATATATTTTACCTTGTTTACGAATCCCAGCTGTATCTATTACAACGTATTTATTACCATTGCGAGTAAACATCGTATCAATAGCATCTCTAGTAGTCCCAGGAACATTAGAAACAATCGTCCGCTCTTCACCTATGATTGCATTAGATAGTGTTGATTTCCCAACATTAGGTTGACCAATCAAACAGAATTTAATTGTATTATCATCATATGGTGATTTTTTTTCAGGAGGTAATAACTCAACAACTCGATCAAGTAAATCACCAACTCCTATTCCATGTAAAGCACTAACAGGAATTACTTCGCTGCAGCCCATACTATAAAAATCATAAATTGCATCCATATAACTATTATTATCAACTTTATTACATGCTACAATAACTGGTTTACCTGATTTTAGTAAAATATTGAAAACATCTTCATCTTCCACTGTTACAGAGTTTCGAACATTAACAACCATAACAATCACATCAGCTTCATCAATGGCTAATAATGCTTGAGCCCTTATTTCTTTAGAAAAGGGCTCATCTTTCAAGATGATCCCTCCTGTATCTATTATGCGAAAATCTTGATTTAGCCATGAAGCTTTAGCATAAATTCGATCTCGTGTAATTCCACTAACATCGTCTGTAATTGACATTTTTTCCCCAACAATACGGTTAAATAAACTAGATTTACCAACATTTGGGCGGCCAACAATTGCTACAACTCCACGCATGATGAATTACCTACTTCTTTAAATTAGAAATGTAATCTCCAAAAGTATTGCTCATTTTATCTTGAGATTTCATATATTTGTTGAAATTTTCTTTTTCAACTTTTTCTTCTGCATCTCTCATACTAACGATAAATCTTTGTTTGCTAGCATTGAAAACACGTACTTTAACTTTAATAGTTTCACCAACTTGGATAGATTGAGGATCACGACTCTTAACAGTTCCTTTAGACATATAGCCATTTAAACCATTATAAGTTACTTTAAATCCTTCTTCTTGAACAGCAGCAATTGTAACTTCAATAACATCACCTTCAGCAACTGCAACAGTTTCCCAAGGATTTGCACTTAATTGCTTAATTGATAAAATAACTCTTCTCTTAGATTGAGCAATTTCAATTAATTTACCACTTAATTCATCTCCTACTTTAACAGCATCTTCAAGAACTAAATCACGTTCCCATGAAAATTCTGATTTAGGAATGAAGCCTTCAATTTCTGTTGCCAAATCAACTCTAACACCAGCTTTATTGATTTCTATAACTTTACCAGAAACAACATCACCTAATTCTTTACCATCAAAGTAATTAGCCCAGTGGTTAGGTAATAAAGCTTTACGAGATAAACCAATGTGATCTTTTTCAACTTTTATAACTTGTACCTTTACAGTATCGCCTGTATTTAGAACTTTTTCAATTTTAGCAATTCTATTATGATCTACTTCAGAAATATGTAATAAACCTTCAACTCCTTCGCCTAATTCAACGAAAGCACCATAAGATTCAATATTTTTTACAACGCCATCATAAACTTGGCCAACTTCAACCTTGCTTAAGAATTCTTTCTTAGCAGCTCTTTGTTTTTTCATTGTAGCATGAATTTCTGAAACGATAATTCTAATTCTTGATAAGTCAACGCGAACAGGAACTACTTCTAATTCTTTACCAATTAAAGAAGCAAATTCTTCTTTTGGAGTAGCTGTTAATTGAGTAGGTAATAGGCAAGTGAAATCTTCATATTTCATTAAAAGACCAAAGTCAGAAACTTGTTTAATAACTTTTGCAGTAAGAATTGGACGTTCTTTAATAGTATTTTCAAATGCTAATAATTCGTTGCGTTTTGCAACTAAAGCAGTTGAGAAAATGAATTTTCCACCATCAGGGAAGATTTTTTTAATAACAACTTCAATTTCATCGCCTTCAACGAATAAATCAAATAGATCTTCATCATCTTGAATGTCAGCAGTATCTTTTCTAAATAAATAACCTTCTTGACCATCTTCTAATTCGATTAATACTCTTTCTTCTTTAGCTTTGATTTCTTTTTGTCCGACTTTTCTTGCAGGTTGTGCTTCTTGTACTTCCACAACAACACCTTTTACAAGTTGCATTTCTTTGTACTTTTTTACTTCTTCTGAAGCTTCTTCTAAAGCTTCATTTGCTACTTCAGCAACAACTTCTTCTAAAGCTTCTTCTTTAGCAGTTTCTTCATTAGCTGTTTCTGCTTTAGCTTCTTCTACAGGAGTTTCTTCAACTTCTGTTTCTTCAACGTTAACGTTTTTTTGTTCTAAATTTTCCATACTATAACCTCTTTTAAATACTAGATTTGTGATTTCTTGAATCACTTCATTGACGCTTAATTTTGATGTATCTAAATAAACTGCATCTTCTGCTTGTCTTAATGGACTAATAGCACGTGTGCTATCTTGTAAATCGCGAGCTTTTAATTCTTCGATTGTTTCTTCTAAACTAATAGATTCTCCAGTTTTCTCAAAACGTTCTTTTAAACGCCTTTCTGCTCTAACAACAACATCAGCCACTAAGAAAATCTTTAAATTAGCATTTGGTAAAACAACAGTTCCGATGTCACGGCCATCCATAACAATGTTTTTACTGCTTGCTAGTTTTTGTTGCATTGCAACTAAAACTTTCCTTACATAACCAAACTTAGAAACAAATGACGCTTTGTTAGACATTTCTTGATTTCTAATTGCTTCACTTACATCCTCACCATCTAAATAAATGTGTGAATCAATAAAATCAATTGTTGTGGAATCTAAAAATTTATAAGAATCTTCTTCTTCTAAATTAACACCAAGTCTAGTAGCTTTTAAAGCAACAGCACGATACATAGCACCAGTATCTAAATACTCGAATCCTAAATCTCTTGCAATAGCCTTAGCTACAGTACTTTTCCCGCTCGCAGCAGGTCCATCAATAGCAATTTGCCAGCTCATAAATACACCTCAAAATCATACAATTCCTATTATACCATAATTATTAAAGAATATCAAATCATTTTTAAATTATTTCTTTATATAAAAAGAGATAGCCAACAAGACTATCTCATTAAATAACAATAATTATATTTATTTCTTTTCCTTAGGTTGTTCTTTAGATAACACTACTAATCTTTTAATTTCATGTGGAGTTAAAAATCTAACATCACCTTCTGCTAAACCTTCAGTAGTAATTTCCCCAAAGCGAATTCTTGTAAGGCGTTCTACTGGATGACCAACTGCTTCAAGCATCTTTTTAACTTGATGATTCTTTCCTTCTTTGATGATAACACCAACTAATGAAGAATTATTCTTAATATCAACACTATCAATATATGCTTTACATTTTCTAGTAGTGTAATTATCAATCTTTAACCCGCTACAAAGTCTTATAATATCTTCTTTAGAAACTATACCTTGAACTCTTGCAAGATATTCTTTTTCTAAATTAGACTTAGGCCCAACTAGAGTATTCATAAATTCGCCATCATTAGTTAATAGCAAAACTCCTTTAGTATCATAATCTAATCGACCAACAGGAAATAGTCGATAACGCTCAAAATTCTTTGGAAGAATTGAAACAACTGTATTTCTTCCTACTTCATCTTCTACAGATGAAATAATACC
>JAEDHQ010000099.1 GCA_016296945.1 Bacilli bacterium
GGAAGTTCTTAAGAGCATCTGCATTAATTTCCATGATTATGCTTCCTTTCGCCATCATAGTAACACTTAATTAACGCAAATTACAGGGATAGACTAAAAATAAAGATAGTTATTTGTGCATAGAAAGCGTTCTCACGAGAGGATTATTGTGATAAAATTAACTTAATGATTTATGTGTGGTTTGTGCATTGAATGGGAGATGCACTAATGAATAAATTAATTTTACCGCTAAAAGAAAGTGTTGGAGTTCCTGTAACACCAATAGTTAATGTTGGAGATCATGTTAAAAGAGGACAATTAATTGGTAAGCCAGATGGTTTAGGTGCTAATCTTCATGCAAGTGTTTATGGCACGATAATGGAAATTAACGATCAAGCAATTGTTATTGATCCTGACAAAGAACAACCAGATGAGTTTGTTAAGATTCCTGATACTAATAATAATCTTGATGCAATTCGTGAAGCAGGGATTGTCGGGGCTGGTGGTGCAGGTTTTCCAGCAGCTGCTAAGTATTCACATCCAATTCCAGAAGGTCATTTATTTATTAATGCTGCTGAATGTGAGCCTATTTTAGAACATAATATTTCACGTATTATTACTAATGCAGAGCAAATCATTCGTGGTGCCGAATATATAAAAGAAATTGTTCAAGCAAAAGATATTCACATTGCAATCAAACGTCGTCATACAAATGCAGTTGCACTTTTGCAAGAATTAATCCGTACACATGATGATATTTCACTTGAATTAATGTGGAATCGATACCCTGAAGGAGAAGAGCGTGCAGTTTTGCGTGATTCAGGGCTTTATAAGAAAGCAGACGGAGAAAATGCGGTTTTAAAGACAACAGAATTGCCTTATGCGGCTAATGCAATTGTGGCTAATGTTGAAACGGTATATCGTGTGGCTCGAGCTATTGAAAATCGTGAACCGGTAATGGATAAAGATATTACAGTTGCTGGTCGTCTAAATGGTGATAATAAGATGGTCCTAGTACATAAAAATGTACCCGTTGGAACTCTTGTTAAAGACGTTTTAAGTAACTTCCCAGACATGGCTGATTACGGTGAGCTAATTAAAGGAGGACCTTTTACGGGACATAGTACAACACTCGATAGTCCAATCACAAAGGTTGACGGTGGAATTATTGCTACAATTCCATTCCCTAATTTAAATGGAGAAAAAGTTGGTTTATTAGCATGTGCATGTAGCGCAACGCCTGAACGAATGAAAGAAATTGCTAAAAAGATGAATGCTGATGTAACAGGAATTGAATGGTGTAAGAACGCCGTTGTAAATCCTAAGACAGGAACGGCTAAATGTAAAAATCCTGGTATTTGTCCTGGGCAGGCGCAAACAATTCTTAAGTTAAGGAAAGATGGTGCACACACATTACTTGTTGGTAACTGTACTGATTGTACAAATACAGTTATGGGTGTTGCTCCTAAACTAAATATGCCAGTATATCATACTACTGATTTTGCATTGCGTGCAGTAGATATGCGGATCATTCGAAGTATTCTTCCTGAAAACAATGAATAGTAGTATAAATTTGTGAGATAAGAATGCATGGTATTAGCACGCAAAGTGTAATATTATGCATTTTTTATGATAAAAGGGTGGGATGAATATGGACAACGATTCTGATATAAATTTTAACAATAAAAAGAAAACATTTTTTGGTCAGCCACGTGGATTGTCAACTCTCTTTTTTACAGAAATGTGGGAAAGATTTAGTTACTATAGTATGCATGCTATTCTTTTGTTTTATTTAATTGATAATGCACGTAATGGCGGGTTAGGAATGGACACTCCTACTGCAACTTCGATTGTTGCAATTTATGGTGCACTTATCTATATGTCTAGCGTGATTGGTGGTTTTGTGAGTGATCGAATTTTAGGTGCTCAGCGATCTGTTTTTTGGGGTGGTGTATTAATAGCTATAGGGAATTTTCTTTTAGTCCTTCCTTTAAAATTTATTGGATTATATACTTCAATTATTATTATTGTATTAGGAACAGGTTTTTTAAAACCCAATACTTCAGATATGGTTGGGGGATTATATTCTAAAACGGATACTCGGCGAGACGCAGGGTTCAATATTTACTATATGGGAATTAATATTGGTGCGTTACTAGCTCCGTTTATCGTTGGGTGGATAGGTCAAAGTTATAGTTATCATTTGGGATTTGCACTTTCTACAATTGGAATGATTTTAGGACTAATTCAATATAGTCTAGGTCGAAAAAAATATCTAAAAACAGATGGCTTAAAACCAGGTGATCCCATTAAACCAGCTGAAAAGGGAAAAGTATTAAGACAAATAGTATTGATTTTATTTCTTATAATAGGTGGCCTGATTTTAATGGCAGTCACTAATACATTAAATGTTAATAATATTATTTTTATTATTACTATTTTAGGTGTGCTATTACCAATAATCTATTTTATTAATATTTTTCGTAGTCCCAAAATTACCGCTAAAGATCGACAAAATGTTTTAGCATATATTGTGATTTTTGTTGCTAGTGTGTTCTTTTGGTCAATTTTTGAACAGATAATGACTATCTTCCCATTGGTTGCACAACAAATGACGAATTTAAGTATTTTAGGTTTAAATATTAAGCCAAGTCAGTTTACTGGATTTAATGCTTTGTTTGTCCTTATATATTCGCCGTTTATTGCTTCTATATGGACAAAAATGGGTGATCATCAACCTTCTTCAACTACTAAATTCACGATTGGATTACTCTCATCTGCATTTTCATTTTTAATTTTATTAGTTCCTATTAGTCTATATGGGATAGGAGCAAAGTTTTCAGCATGGTGGTTAATTCTCGGTATTGCAATTGTTGAGATTGGAGAAGTTCTTTTATCACCAGCAGGTTTATCTTTAACAACTAAACTTGCGCCTAAAGCATTTACTGCTCAAATGATGAGTATTTGGTATTTAGGAGACGCAGCTGCGCAATCTTTTAATGCCCAGCTAGTAAAAATGTATACTGTTAATAATGCGCCAATTTACTTTGGAGTAATGGGACTAATCGCATTGGGAATTGCATTTGTTCTTTTCTTAATGCATAAAAAAATAGCTAATTTAATTAAATTATAAGTTGACGATTCTTATTTATTTTGTTAAAGTACTTGGTGGGAATAGATGGGTTCTGGTGTTCCCCCTGGTCCTCAAAACCAGTGCAAGGAGTTAGAAGCTTCTCAGGTAGGTTCGATTCCTACGTATTCCCGCCAAGAAGAATATTATTTTTTGAACTATGAGAGTCGGAATTATTTCGGCTCTCTTTCTTTATTTAAGGAGTGAAATAAGATGAAACGAGTTCAGGAAGGATATATGCCATTTGGGCGATACCGGACTTACTATCGAATTGTAGGTGAACCAAGTAAAAAAGCTCCTTTATTGCTTCTTCATGGTGGCCCTGGATCAACGCATAATTATTTTGAAGTATTAGATGATCTAGCTCAAAAAGATGATCGTCAATTAATTATGTATGATCAGATTGGGTGTGGGAAATCGTCAATGCCTGATGAAAAGGCAGATGAATTATATAATGCAAAAACTTGGCTTGAAGAATTAAAGTCTTTACGTTCTTTTCTTAATTTAGATAAAGTTCATCTTTTGGGACAGTCTTGGGGTGGAATGTTAGAGTTAATATACTTATGTGATGAAAAACCAAAAGGAATTAAATCTGGTATTTTAGCAAGTACGTTACCCGCTTCTTGGATGTGGGATCGGGAGCTTCATCGATTAATTAAATTTATGGATTCTAAAGATCAACAATCAATAGCTAAAGCAGAAAGAGAGGATGATTATACAAGCGAAGAATATTTACAAGCCAATAGTCGCTTTATGAAATTGCATTGTAACGATACGCCTAGTGCTACCGATCCAGAACCACTCAGAAGAAAAAAGAGAAGCGGTACTGTAGCATACTTAACTGGATGGGGGCCCAATGAATATAATCCAGAAGGAAATTTGCGAAACTATAATTATCTTAGTAAACTACCGTTAATTAATATTCCAATGTTAATTACCAGTGGTACTGATGATCTTTGTACGCCATTTATTGCTAAAACAATGTATGATCTTATTCCAAATACAACATGGCACTTATATGAAGGTTGTCGCCATATGTCGTTTGTTGAAAAACATGACGAATATGAAGCCGATCTTATTAAATGGCTGAATGAAAATGATTAAAAATTAATATTAGTAAGTGGAAGATAAAAAGCAAAGTTGCAATTTATCTTCCATTTTTAGTTATTAATGTGAGACTTTTAACTAAATTAATTATTACTAATAA
>JAEDHQ010000100.1 GCA_016296945.1 Bacilli bacterium
AAAATAAAAAAGATAGAAATTATATCTATCTTTGTAATAGTTTTGTATCTTGATTTATTTCTGTAGTTACATCAATTTTTAATTTCTTTAAAGTATTAATATCATCAGGGTGAAGCATTACTGTAGAATGAAGCTGTGCACCTGCAAGTCTTGGAAGTTGTTCTAAAGCACGTTGAGCCATTGCATTTGTTGTGGCAGTAATCGAAAGAGCAATTAGTACTTCATCTAAATATAAACGTTTAGTACGACGATTTAAAAGATTCTCTTTCAGATTTTGAATAGGCTCAATTATAGTAGGAGATAAAAGAGGTAAATCATCAGAAATTTTTGCATAATATTTTAAAGAATTAATTAATGCAGCTGATGTTGCTTCAAACAAAGGAGATTTTTTCCCAGTAATAATTTTTCCATTAGGCAACTCAATTGCGACAGCTAGTGTATTTGATTTTTCAGCTTTTTCTAAAGCAGGTTTCACACAACGGCGATCATCTACTGAAATGTTTAAGCTTTTCATAATTATAGAAATCTTATCAACTGTTTCTATAGAAACTCTACCAAGTTTTAAATTACATTTTGCATCTAAGTATCTTCTGATAATTTCTTGTTTACTAAATTCTTTTGCTGCTTCATCATCACAAATAGCAAAACCAGCCATATTAACTCCCATATCTGTTGGTGATAGATATGGACTCTCACCATATATTTTTTCAAAAATCTTCTTTAAGACAGGGAATACTTCAATATCACGATTATAATTAACAGCTGAAATTCCATAGTTTTCTAAGTGATAAAAATCAATCATATTAACATCTTGTAAATCGGCTGTTGCTGCTTCATAGGCCAGATTAACAGGATGCTTTAAAGGCAAGTTCCAAATAGGGAATGTTTCATATTTAGCATAACCTGCTTTTATACCTCGGATATTTTCATGATATAATTGGGATAAACAAGTGGCCATTTTACCACTTCCAGGACCAGGAGCTGTAATGACAACGATTGGTCTTTGTGTTTCTACATATTCGTTTTTTCCAAATCCATTTTCACTGAGAATGTTTTCGACATCAAATGGATAATTATCAATTTTGTAATGAAGATATGTTTTGATACCTAAATTGTTAAGTTTTTTTATAAAAATATCTGCAAGGTTTTGATTGTTATAATGTGTAATAACAACACTTCCGACAAATAAATCTATTTTTTCAAACTCATCAATCAATCGAAGAGTGTCACTTTCATATGTAATTCCAATATCACTACGAGATTTATATGATTGAATATCTTCCGCATTAATTACAATAATTATTTCAACTTTGTCTTTTAATTTCGATAAAACTTTAACCTTTGAATCAATTTCAAAACCACGTAATACACGGGAAGCATGGTAATCATCAAATATTTTTCCTCCAAATTCAATATAAAGTTTATCACCAAATTTATTGACACGCTCTAAAATTTTATTACTTTGTAACTTTAAATACATTTTATTATCAAAACATTTTTTTGCCATATATATTACCTCATATGCCATTAATTCTATCATAATTTCAAAAAAAAACAAGTATAATTATATATTAATTAATAATATATTGAACTTAATTTATGACATAGATTATTGCTTTAGATATCTTTTTTTTGACAATGAACATGATTTTTGCTATAATATATAATACTTATTAAGGAGATAATCATATGAATCGTTATCAACATTTTACAATTATCATTAATAAAATATCGCGTGAAATAAGAAGAATAAAGAATGAAGAAATGAAAGAATATGGTTTAAAAAGTGTTCATGTCTCTTGCATATATTATTTATATAATGAAGAGAAACTAACCTCTAAAGAATTAACTGAAAGGTGTAATGAAGATAAGGGAGCTATTTCGCGAACAATCGAGTTTTTAGAAAAACAAGGATATATAAAATGTGATTCAATAGCAAAGAAAAGATATCGCGATAGTCTATTACTAACTGAAAAAGGAAAAGAAATAGGCAAGATCATTTCCGAAAAAATTAATAATATTTTAGCGGAACTAAGCAAAAATATGAGTGAAGAAGATCGTAATAAATTATATGCAAATCTAGAACTTGTTTATAATAACTTAGCAAATATAAAAATAGCAGAATAGAATGATAATCTTGTTGACTTATCAACAAGATTATATTATAATATACACATTACAGAAAGTAAAAGGTGAAAAAATGGCAATTAAAATACTTATTGATTCTGCTTCTGATATTACACTTGAAGAAGCAAAAGAATATGGAATTGAATTAATGTCAATGTATATTAACATTGATGGGAAAGAATATTTAGATGCAGTAGACATTAAAGGTACAGAGTTTTATGAAAAGTTAGCAAAATGTAATGAGATTCCAAAGACAAGTTTAATTACTCCTAATAGATTTTTTGATAAATTTAATGAAATGACAGCAAATGGTGATCAAGTTATTGCAATTACAATGTCATCTAAATTATCAGGAACTTATAATAGTGCTTGTTTAGCGGCTGAAGATTTCGAAGGTCAAGTTTATGTTGTTGACAGCATGTCTGTAGCTGGTGGTGAAAGAATATTATGCGAATATGCCTTGAATGTATTAAAAGAAAACTTGACTATCAAGGAAATTGTTGATAAACTAAATAAAGAAAAAGTAAAAATCAATGTCTTTACTATAATCGATACACTAAAATATTTAAAAAAAGGCGGACGATTATCTACGATAGCAGCCATAGCTGGTGAAATTCTTTTTGTAAAACCGATTATGACTGTATATGATGGCGTGATAAAAGAATTAGGTAAAGCCATCGGTTCTAGAAAAGCTTTTAATTTATTAAATAAGCTGATAGGTAATCGTGGAGGTGTAGATTATAATAAACCATATTGTCTTATGTGGTCTGGAACTGATGATAGTGCTGTGAAAAAATATATAAATGAAAGCAAAGATTTTTTAAAAGAACTTGCAAATAATATTAATTCATATCTAGTTGGAAGTACCATCGGAACACATGTAGGCCCTGGAGTAGTTGGTTTTGCTTTTTTTGAAAAGTAAAGGAGTTTTATTATGAAAATTTTAGTTTCTACAGATACTTCTTGTTTGATTGATTATGAACTTTTAAAGAAAAATGGTATTTCTGTTTTTCCACTAAATGTGATAATCAATGGCGAAGAATATCTTGACGGGGTGACTATTAATCAGGAAATGCTGTTGAATGCAATGAATGAGGGAAAAACTATTAAGACTTCAACACCTGCACTAGGAGTTATTATTGAGTATTTTGAAGAATTATTTAAACAAGGATATGATAAGATTATTCATTTTACAATTTCTAGCAAACTGTCTTCTATGAACGATTTATTTAAATCTGTTTCTCGAGACTATTTTGATGAAAAAATAGTAGTAATTGATGCGTATAGTGTTTCATCTTTAATGTTGTCACATGTTTTGTATGCTTTAGATGAAGTTAATAAAGGTACTGACTTAGATGAGATAGTATCAAGTATTGAAAAGAGAAAAGAGAATAATTATATAAGCTTTATTCCTCGAGATTTAACAACACTAAAGAATGGTGGTAGAATATCACCTGTTATAGCTGCAATCGGAAATACGCTAGGATTGAAACCACTAATTGGTTTGACTAATGGTGAATTGGTTAAAGAAACAATGGTTACTAATGTTAAGAAAAAGTTTAAAGATGTCTTTAATGCTCGTCTTAGCAAGTATCCAGTAACAGATTATGATTACACAGTGATTAGTTTTGGTGCTGATGATAGTGTTGTTAATGCTTTGATTGAGCATATTGAAAGTATGACAAAAATAAAAGTAGTAACTGGTATAATTCCAATTAATGTATGCGCTCATTGTGGACCAGGAACAATTGGTCTTCTTGCAACACCTAAAATTAATGGCAAATCAATCTTAGATTTTACAAAATAAAAACAAAAACCCTCATTTAGTTTTGTCTAAATGAGGTTTTTTTATTGATTATTTGTTTGACCAACTATTATATAAAATAAGAAGTTCACTATATATTTCCTTTAAGTTAATTATTTGATTATTAATGCATTTATAGGTTCTAATCCATAGTATCATCACTTAATGATTCAAACAAAAAATCGTATTTGCATAAAAAAATAGTCCTCATTAAAAGAAGACTAATAGATTTCAAAAAATGTCTTACTGCTACGATATCTATCTTTTTATGAGATGTGTGGGATTATAAGTCATTTTTAAATATTACTTAATAATTTAGGTATTAAATT
>JAEDHQ010000101.1 GCA_016296945.1 Bacilli bacterium
TTGAATAGTTTTTGCAATTTGTTTTGTATGATTTTTTGCAAAGCAAATTGTATGAATTCAATATAGTACTATTCTCTAACGAATGGTAATAAAGCCATATGACGAGCGCGTTTAATTGCTACTGCTAATTCTCTTTGATAAATAGCTTTTGTACCAGTGATACGACGAGGAAGAATTTTTCCACGATCAGATACGAATTTCTTTAATAATTCTACATTAGTCCAATCTATTTTTTCAATTTTATTATCTGAGAAATAACAAGTCTTTTTTCTTTTTCCACGAAAACCAGCCATTTTTGTTCCTCCTAAATTTATTTTCTAAACCAAGTTTAGAATGGTAAATCATCATCAGATACACCAGATGATGTTTTCAAACTTGCAAATGGATCTTCAGCATCAACTTGATTGTTTGAACTGCCAAAATTGGCGAATGGATCATTTGCATTACGAGTAGGTACACTTGGAATATCATAAGAATTGATATCACTAAATCCACCTTCACGTGAGCCTCTAGTTTCTAAGAAATGAATTTGATCACAAATAACTTCAGTTACATAGCGTTTTACGCCACCAGCATCTTCATAGTTTCGAACTTGCAAGCGTCCTTCAACTCCAATTTGACTTCCTTTGTGCATATATTTAGCTAAGTTTTCAGCTTGATTTCTCCAAACTACACAATTGATAAAATCAGCTTGTCTTTCACCACTTTGTCCTGTGAAAGTACGGTTTACAGCTAAAGCAAATTGAACAACAGGAATATCAGCATTTGTTCTTCTTAATTCTGGATCCTTAACTAAGCGACCAACTAATATAACTCTATTCATAATAAGGCCCTTTCTAATTATTTTTAATATTAATAATTTTTAACTATACTTTTATAATTAAAATCAATCTTTAACTAAAATGTGTCTAATAACATCTTCTTTGATGTTACAAATACGATCATATTCAGCAACAGCTTCAGCGTTTGCTTCAACAGTAAATTTAACATAGTAACCTTTTTTGAAATCTTCGATTTCGTATGCTAAATCACGAATACCCCATTCATTAACTTCTAATACTTTTCCACCTTTTGATTCAAAGATAGCATTGATATCTGCAACAACTGCTTGATATCCTTCTTCAGTTAATGTTGGGCGAATAATGTACATACCTGTATAATTCTTCATTCTTCGCACCTCCTTCTGGTCTTTTGGCTTTTTTTGAATAAAAAAAGCAAGGATGAGATAATCTCATACTTGCATATTATATCATAAATTAACCTATTTGTAAATATTTAATTTAATTTTTGTTAATTTAATTTTTAGGTGCAATATGTAACCAATTTAAAATTTTTGTAACACCGTTCATAATTGGATAAATTGATAAAAACATAATAATCATTAATAACCATTCACTGTTACCAAACTCACTAAAGTCTAATTTAACGAAAGCAGTTAAACTAGGAACCAACAAGAAACATGCAATTGCGATTATTACAACACTAAAGACAATTTTTCTAAACCAGTTAAATGGTTTACATGCGTTATATAAGACAAATAGCATTATAAATGTTGTCAATAAAGTTGACATTGTAACAAATACATTTTCTCCTTGTGTTAATCCTGGGAACCATAAGCCATCGTTACTAAAGTACATTCCAAACTTTTGTGCAAAGAAAATTATTAATTGATAAATTAAAATCGTGATTGCTCCTGGTAAAATTTGTTTAAATACATTTGATAAGAATTTACCTTTAACGATTTCTCTGTTTGGTTGTAGTGACAAACACATTGTTGCAAAACCTAGAATTACCATTTCAATCATGAATAAACTCTTTGGATTAAATGGAAATCCACTATTACTAAATAAAACATTATCACTATCGCCTCTAGAAACAAAACCAATAACGATATACATAATTGCAATCAATAAAGAAAAAACATTTTTAGTTAGATATAAGGCTGATGTTTTTTGAATATTATTAATAACACGACGTCCTTCATTAACAACTTTTGGCATTGATGAGAAATTTGAATCCATCAATACTAAATGTGAAATATAGCGTGTCGCTTCACTACCGGATGCCATTGCAATACTACAATCAGCTTCTTTTAAGGCTGGAATATCATTAACACCATCACCAGTCATTGCTACAGTTTTACCATGAGCTTTTAATGTTTGGACAATTAATTTCTTTTGACTTGGCGTAACACGACCAAAAACAGAATAATCAAAGACACATTCTTTGATTTCATCATCTGTCATCCCATTTAGGTTTATATAACGATGGGCGCCTTCAACACCAACTCTATCCGCGATCTTTGAAACAGTTTCTGGGTTATCACCAGAAATAACTTTGATATCAACACCATTTTGTTTAAAGAAACTAATAGTGTCGCTAGCATCATCACGAATATGATCTTGAATAACAATTAATGCAATTGGTCTTACACTATCAGGCAATATTTCGTTCTTAATCTTTTTATCAGTATGTCCTAAAACTAAAACACGGCATCCTTGATTTGAAAATCTTGTAACCTTTGTAGCAATCTTTGAAAATTGATCTTTAATTACAAAATCAGGTGCGCCAATTATAAAAGTACCTTCTTCTGTAAATGTTACTGCACTATACTTTCTCTTTGATGAGAATGGAATAACTTCACTTGCTTGTAAGACGTTGTTTGTATCAAAATATTTAATCAAGGCTTCACTTGTTGGATTAGTTTCCTTAAATGAATACATCATTGAACCAATGATTTCTCGGATTGTATAGTCAGTATGATTACTTACTTCCACACAATCACAAACACGCATTGTTCCATCAGTAATTGTTCCTGTTTTATCTAAACATAATACATCAACTCGTGCTAACATTTCAATACAATACAATTGTTGAACTAAAGTATTATTTTTTCCTAAACGAATTACTCCAAATGCTAAAGCTAAACTTGTAAGTAAAAATAATCCTGCTGGAATCATTGCTAAAATAATATATGAAATACTAGCAATTTTATCTTTATTCGTGATTTCTTGCCAAATACCACTAAATGATCCACTCATATGTGATAATAAATACAAAACAGCAATTGGCAATAAAATTAAAGAAATAACTTTAATAACTCCTCGTAAAGTCTTTAATAACTCTGAACGAGGTGCTTCATATTTCTTTGCTTCAGATGACATTTTATTAATATAGCAATCTTTACCAACCTTTTCAACACGAGCAACACATGTTCCACTAGATACAAAACTTCCTGCTAAAAGTTTAGATCCTTTTACTTTCGGAATGGCATCAGCTTCTCCTGTTAGTAATGATTCATTAACTTCAATATTGCCATCAACAACAACACTATCAGCACAAATTTGTTTACCGGCTGTATACATGATTACATCATCTAATACTACTTCATTAGTTGGGATTTCTAATTTTTCTCCATTACGAATAACTACCGCAATTGGCGCTGACATTAATCTTAATTTATCAACGGTACGTTTTGAATTAATTTCTTGAACTAATCCGATAATAATATTAGGTATTAATACAGCTAAGAAAATTAATTGATCAGTTTTTTCAGCCCAAATTAAAACGATAGTAATAATAAAATATAAAATATTAAAAACAGTAAAAATATTTGTTAAAACTATTTCTAAGTATGTTTTACCTTTTTCATTATCATTACCATTGGTTAAGTTTTGAGAAATACGTGTTTCAACTTGCTCAGTTGATAAACCTTGCGTTACATCAACATCTATGAATCTTTCAACGCCTTCTTCTACAACTAATTCTTCATCAATTGCTTTGATGTCTATTTCTTCACTACTAACTTCTTTTGGTTTATTAGCAATCTCTTTATTCTTTAAAGCTTCTAATACGTTAGAAGTTTCACTATCAATTACTTTTAT
This sequence comes from Bacilli bacterium, assembly GCA_016296945.1. Lineage (GTDB taxonomy): Bacteria > Bacillota_I > Bacilli_A > ML615J-28 > CAG-698 > CAG-698. The sequence goes on from JAEDHQ010000101.1 coordinate 3,885, forward strand.
TTCAATATTTTTATCATTTGTTGATTTAATTTCAATATGTTCAGTATTTGAATTTTCTAAATCCTCATCATAAATTGATAATTGTTCTAATTCTTTATTTTCTTTAACTTCTTTTACAACATCTTTTTCTGTTTTTTTCGGACTTCTCTTAGAAGTTGTTGTCTTTTTAACTGGTTGTTTTTTTGTAGAAGTTTTATTTACTTCTTTTTCATTTAATTCTTTATTTTCCATTTTAAAAATCACCATCACTTCTAAATAATTTTATCATATTATTATCTTTTCTTCAAGTATAAATATCTATTTT
>JAEDHQ010000102.1 GCA_016296945.1 Bacilli bacterium
TGTCGGCGAAGGCCTAGGAGTTGAAGCAGAATGTGTTGTATTATTAAAAAAGATATAGGCTCTCTATATCTTTTTTTGGTTCTCAGTCAATAATTTGATTGGATTAATTGTTTGTTCCTGAAATAATTCATACAATAATTCATTTAAATATTTATTAGTTACTGAGTTTAAAGCAAGTTCTTTAATTGATATGACTCCGGCTAACGAGTAATTATCATTTATAATCAAAATCTGTTTTATATGGTAATCTGCCATTTTTGAGATTGCATAAGAGATATCTTCATTAGGATAACAATAAATAAGGTTCTTAGTTATATAACTATTAATTGGAAAATTAGAATTTATGTTATTATTTAGTATACGAGTTATCAGATCGGTTTGTGTAATTATTCCGGCTACAGTTTTATCGTGATTTATGATTGGAACAAAACTAGTGTTTTTATTTTTCATAGTTTTAATTATCTCAAAAATCGAATTATCTATATATTTAAAAAATGGTTTGGCCATCACGTTTTTACAAAGAATTTGGGAATTGATAGATATCACCTCAAGACTATTGTGTGAAAAAAAGTTTAATTTATGCATAATTAATTTATCGATATTTTAAATATACAATTTAAAAAAATATGTTTGAATTAAGTACTTTTTAAAACCTTTACTTAATAGCATTAATGTGATATAATTGTTTTAGTTAATAAAATATTTACTAACTTGTATAATTGATTAATAAATAAAAAAAGAGGTTAATAGTATGGAAAATGTTGAAACAAAAATTAAAAACATTTTAAATCGTATTCGCCCTTATTTACAAAATGATGGTGGCGATGCTGAATTTGTAAAATTTGAAGATGGTATTGTATATATTCGAATGCTAGGAGCATGTATTGGCTGTGGTAGTTTAGATTCGACTTTAAAAGATGGAATTGAAGCAATTCTTTTAGAAGAAGTAGAAGGTGTTATTGGGGTGGAAAACGTTGAATAAAGAGCAAAAACGCAAATTAGGAATTGGAATCTATTATACTGCTTTAATTCTTACAATTGTAATAATGCTTGCGGTATTAGTTGTTGTAAAAAGTGAAGATGCAGAATATGTTTCCAGAATTAGATATATTGTTGCTTTTTATTGTTTTACTGTTCTACTTGGTGGTAGTGCAATAGTGAGAGAATTTCTAGTAGATGAATTTATTTTAAAGAAAATGATTATTAAGATAATCGCAACAGCTGTCGCGATTTTAATAGGAACAGTTTTCTTTATTGCGATTCCGACTGCTAGTGTTGCTTTAATGATGATATTTCTAGGAATGGGTGTATTGTTATATGACGCTGTTCCAACAGTCCCTAAAGGAACTGAAATCAAAAAATAATTATTAGGTGGTATGTAATAAAATGAAAGATTTAGTTTTTAATTATAATGGCGTATTAGATTATGTATCTAAAAAAGAAATTGCTGCTTATGAAGATAAAGCAAAGCAAGCTTTAAAAGATTTAATTGACAATACAGGAGCAGGAAATGATTTTACTGGATGGGTTAATTATCCATTAGAAATCCAAGAAAAAGAATTACAAGAAATTAATGAAGTGGCAAAGAATATTAGAAAGCAAAGCCATTGTTTAGTTGTGATTGGAATTGGCGGATCTTATTTAGGAGCCAAAGCAGCAATTGAAATGTTTTCTCCTTATTTTTCAAATCTGACAAAGAATAACTTTGAAATAATATTTTTAGGAAATAATATTTCAGCTGGCTATTTAGAAGGAGCTTTAAAATATCTTAAGAATGTTGACTTTTCTGTAAATGTAATTTCAAAATCAGGCAAAACTTTAGAACCTGCCCTTGCTTTTAGATTTGTAAAAGAATTAATGATTGAAAAATATGGTGCTGAATATGCAAAGAGAGTAGTTGTTACTACATCTAATCATCACAGCATTTTACATGAAGAAGCATTAAAAGAAGGATATAAAGAATTCTTCATTCCAGATAATATTGGGGGAAGATATTCAGTTTTTACGGCAGTTGGCTTACTTCCAATTGCATGTATGGGATATGATGTGTATGATTTAATTCGTGGTGCTATAAATAGTTGTCAAGATTTTAAGACGTTACCTTATCAAGAAAATCCATGTATGCAATATGCAGCGATAAGAAATATCTTATATAATAAAAAATATACTAATGAAATTATGGCTTCATTTGATCCAAAATTAACTTATTTTGGTGAATGGTGGAAGCAATTATATGGTGAAAGTGAAGGTAAGGATCATAAAGGCGTTTTACCAATCGTTTTATCATATTCAACAGATTTGCATTCATTAGGCCAATACGTTCAAGATGGAATGCGAAATATTTTTGAGACATTTGTTGATTTTGCCCATGAAAAGACTGCTTTACCGATTAAAGAAAATAATGAAGACTTAGATGGCCTTAACTATCTAGCCGGAAAAGACGTAAAATTTGTTAAGGATCAAGCATTAAAAGGAACAATGGAAGCTCATATCAGTGGGGGTGTTCCTGCAATGTTAATTCAAGTTAAAGATAACTCTCCTTATACTTTTGGTTACTTAGCATATTTCTTTATGTTATCTTGTGGAATAAGTGGTTATTTATTAGGAGTAAATCCTTTTAATCAAGAAGGGGTAGAAGCATACAAGAAAAATATGTATGCTTTACTTAAAAAATAATAAATATTAATAATAAGTGGTTATTTAAATGAAAAAAATATTAACTCTCATATTGTTATCTATGACTATATTTTTATTTAGCTGTAACAATAAAACCAATGAAAAAAAAGAATCTTTCATTTCTGAATACAGTTATTATTATAACGACGAGAATATTAAGGATGATTGGAACTGGTTCAATAAGACTGAATTTCAAGACGCCTTAAATTTAAAACGTGTAATCAAATTAGAGTTTTCTGAAGTAAAAGAAAAAATTGAAAGTGGAGAGGAATTTGTAATTTATTATGGATTCAATCCTGAGTTTTACCAATGCCCTTATTGTGTTGCTGCTTTACCAATTGCAATTAATGCTTTTGATGAAATAGGTATGGATATTTATTATTTAGATATTTATGCAATGCGAACAAATAATACTTTAGAATATTTATATTTATTAAATCAATTACAAAAGGATAGTGATTTTGGAGAAAAGATTTTAGTTCCAACATATGTTAGTTATGCTAATGGTGAAGTTAAAAAATATCATATTGCAACACTTAAGGATCAAGAAGGTAAGTATATTAAAGATTTAAGCGATTCGCAAAAAGAAGAGTTAAAACAAATTTATCAAGAATTAGTAAAATAAAAAACAAATCACAGAAGCATAATCTGTGATTTTTTTTGTGATTTTAAGCATATATATTTTTAGGTGATAAAAATAGGATGAAAAATAAAGTTAAAAATGAAATTAAAAAATGTATAATTGTAATACTATGTTTTTTGATGATAATTTGTTGTGCAGGGTTTAAAAAAGAATTTAAACAGTTTGTGATATATATTGATCCTGGTCATGGAGGGATTGATGGAGGATGTGTTGGTCTAGATGGAACTTATGAAAAAGATATCAATTTAAAAATATCTTTAGAATTACGAGATGCATTAATCAATTTAGGGTACTTAGTTGAGATGACTAGAGTTGGTGATTATGATTTAGCATCTGAATCGAGTAATAATCGTAAGAAAGATGATATTCATAAAAGATGTGAAATGATGCAACAAGGCGATATATTCATTTCTATCCATTGTAATTCCTTTCCCAATAGTTCTGTGAAGGGAGCACAAGTTTTTTACAGTGATGATGAAGAAAAAGAATTAGCTTTATCAATTCAAAACTGCATTAAAGAAATGTCTAATAACACAAAAAGAGAAATTAATAGAATTACTGATAAATACATCTTAGAAAACATCAATAAAAGAGGATGTATTGTGGAAGTAGGATTTTTATCCAATCAAGAAGATTTAAAAGATTTAAAAAATCCAGATTACCAAAGAAATATTGGTTATGCTATTGCCATTGGTATCAATCAGTATCTTAATGATTTAATGCAATAACATCTTTTAAATTGCAAGAAATTGTGGTATAACCTGTCTTTCACAGATACATTTGTGTGGCGCAAATATTATACAA
>JAEDHQ010000103.1 GCA_016296945.1 Bacilli bacterium
AAATATGATTTAAATAAAATTATGGGTAATTTAAAAGTAAATAATCTGGTTAATTTCTTAAGAAATTATACATTTGGTATTTACTTGATTCACTGGTATGTCTTAAGAATTATTGTTAAAGTTTTTTCATTAAATACAAAGTCAATTATTTACAGGATTTCTGCTCCATTTTTAATATTTGGAGTTTGTGTTTTAATAATTCATTTATTGCGTAAAATTCCTTTAATGAAGAAAATATTGCCTTAACGTTAAATTGAATTATTGAATAAAATTCAAAAATATCTTATAATTATTTATCAATATTTAAATATTTGTGAAATCATAATTATTCATTAAGAAGTTATTTTTTATGGGGATGCATATGGTTAAAATTTCAGTTATTATGCCGGTTTATAATGATGCTGATCGTTTGGATAAATCTATTAATAGTGTTTTAAGCCAGACTTTAGATGATATTGAGCTTGTTTGTGTTAATGATGGTTCCACAGATAATAGTTTGGAGATTTTAGAAAGTTATTGTGAAAAATATGAGTTTATTAAAGTTTATTCTCAAACAAATCAGGGTTCTGGTAAGGCAAGAAATTATGGTATTGAGTGTGCTGAAGGAGAATACATAGGTTTTCTTGATGCTGATGACTTTTTCATTGATGATGATGCACTAGAAAAATTATATTCTGCAGCTAGTGAAAATAATGCGGATATGGTTTCAGGAAATATTAAACTAGTCAATGAAAATGATGAACTCTCACCATTCGAAAAGTTCGATTACTTTGAAGAATTCGGATCTATTTTGCCTGAAGAATACGGTATTCCATGGTCTTTTTATAAAAATATCTTCAAAAAAAGTTTTTTAAAAGACAATAATATTATTTTCCCGGATTTATTAAGAGGTCAAGACCCTGTATTTTTAGCTGAAGTGTTATCCAAGGTTAATAGGGTTTATACGGCACCTGCTGATGTTTACGCATATTTTTATATTAATGGGGCTAAACAGTGCAATACCTACAGAAAACGCAGAGACACAGTAATGCATTATAAGATGGTTTTTGATTATCTAAATGATTCTAAATTTGATGATATTCGCCATGAATTCAGATATGCAATGCTTGGTTTTATTGATATGATGGGTATTGATAGTGCAAGTGACATGTTAACTGCATATAGGGAAGTTTTTGCAGATGATCCTGATAATTTAAGAGCTGCTGAAGAATATTTCTACTTTAAATATAAAGATAATCAGGATTTAATAGATTCATTTGATTTTGAAAGTGATGATTATCTTGATTTTGATAATGGCTCTATGAAACTTAATAAAATCCCAGATAAACCTAGAATTTCTGTTCTTATTCCAGTTTATAATGCGGAAAAATTCCTTGATGAATCTATTCCAAGTGTTTTAAATCAAACCTTTGATGATATTGAGCTTATTTGTGTTAATGACGGATCACCAGATAATTCTTTAGCTATTTTAGAAGATTTTGCTTCTAAGGACTCTCGTGTTAAAATAATCAATAAAGAAAATGGTGGTTGTGGATCTGCAAGAAACCGTGCAATAACAGAAGCTAAAGGAGATTATATTTACTTCTTTGATCCTGATGATTATATTTTACCTAATGCTCTTGAAATGCTTTATAGAAACATTATAACTAACGGTTCTGATTTGGTAATATGTAATTTTAAGAAGGTATCAGATACTGGAGACTCAAATTATAACATTGATTGCAGTTTTTATATTGAAACAATGTTTGATGATGTTAATTTCAATAGATTTGTTTTTAATTGCATGGACGTTAAAAAAGATGTATTAAACAGTCATTTTGCACCTTGGAACAAACTTTATAAAAAAGAGTTTTTAGATTCATATGATGATTTCTTGTTTGATTTAGGAATTGCATTTGATGATGTTCCTTTCCATATTAAATCCATGTTAAGGGCAAATAAAATATCTTATGTTCCAGAACATTTATACGAGTATAAATATAATCCAAACTCAGTAAATAACACTGCATCTAATGGTAAGGATATTTTTAGAATTATAGATATTGTAGAAAACATATTAAGAAAAGAAAACTGCACTTCAGATTTTAAAAATGAATTTGAATTGTTTACCATTTCACAAATTATTGCATATATGGTTTCCACTAATTCAGAGGAATATCTCACTAGAGCAAAAGAAGTATTCTCTAATTTGAATTTAGAGGATAACGAACTTGTCAGTGGTATTAAATTAAACAGATATAATTTAGTATTAAAAGCTAATTCAGTTAAAGAATATGAATTTGAGGATTATAAACTTCAAATTGATGATTTAAAAAGTACTGTTGATGATTTGAGAAGTTTTAATAAAAAATCATCAGATATGATTAAAGATTTTGCTGAAAGGAATATTAAATTGTCTGAAAAGAACAAAAAATTATCTAAAAAGAATAAGAAGTTAACTAAAAAGAATAAAAAACTTAAAAAAGATCTTAAAAAAGCTCAAAAACTAAATAAAGAAATTTTAAATTCAACAAGCTGGAAGTTAACTGGAGTATTTAGAAAACCTAAAACTGTGTTAAAGAAGTTTCGTGATTAATCAATTAAAATGTGGATAATATGAATATTACTGTAATTGGAACTGGATATGTTGGCCTTGTAACTGGAGCATGTTTTTCTAAAATGGGTAATAAGGTTTATTGTGTAGATATTGATGAGCAAAAGATTAATGGGCTTAAAAATAATGTTTTGCCAATATTTGAACCTCATCTGGAGACTATCGTAAGAGAATCCCAAGAGAAAAACGATTTAATTTTTACAACTGATATTCGTGAAGCATTAAATGATTCTAATATTATTTTTATCGCTGTTGGTACTCCTATGGCTGAAGATGGCAGTGCTAATTTAGATTACATATTCTCTGCAGCATCAGATATTGCAAATAATCTGTCAGGAGATTCACTTGTTGTAATAAAGTCTACTGTTCCTGTTGGTACATGTGAAGCAGTTAGGAAACATATTATGAGTATTTTAAGAGAAAATAACTCAAATATTAAAATAGCTATTGCATCTAATCCTGAATTTTTAAAAGAGGGAAAAGCTATTGAAGACTGTTTACATCCTGATAGGGTTGTTATTGGTGCAGATAATGATGAAAGCATTGCTATTTTAAAAGAATTGTATTCTCCATTTGTTTTAAACCATGACCGTTTTGTAACAATGGATATTAGAAGTTCTGAAATGACTAAATATGTTGCAAATGCAATGCTTGCTACTAAAATATCATTTATGAATGAAATAGCTAATATCTGTGAACGTGTTGGTGCTAATGTTAAGGATGTGCGTTTGGGTATTGGCAGTGACAGCAGAATCGGTTTTGATTTTATCTATGCTGGCTGTGGCTATGGAGGGTCTTGCTTTCCAAAAGATGTACGTGCTTTAATCCAAACATCCAAATTGAATGGATATAATCCAAGGATATTGCCTAGTGTTGAAGAGGTTAATAATGCTCAAAAAAGCATCATTGTAAACAAGGTAATTGATAGATTTGGTGCGGATTTATCCGGCCTTACTTTCAGTATTTGGGGTCTTTCATTCAAACCTGGTACTGATGATGTGCGTGAAGCTACATCACTTGTTGTAGTTAGGGATATTATTGAAAAAGGCGGAAAAATTAAAGCATATGATCCAAAAGCATCTGATGAATTTAAAAAGACAATTGATGATAAATATTTGGATTCAATTGAGTTTTGTGATAACAGACATGATTGTGCAAGTGGTTGTGATGCATTAATATTAATTACTGAATGGGAAGAATTCAGAAATCCTAATTTTGAAGATTTAGGTAATGATTTAAATCAAAAAATTATTTTTGATGGTAGAAACATTTACAATAAAAAGATAATTCAAAATGGGTTTGAATTGTATCAAATTGGATGTTAAAAAAATCCATGGTGAAGTTAATATTGTCATTTCTCTTCATAAA
>JAEDHQ010000104.1 GCA_016296945.1 Bacilli bacterium
GGTCTAGCCTTAGATGCTTCAGCCGGCTTGCGCCGTCTTCCGTATCATCTAAGCCGTAGCCCCTGCGCTCTCTCCGTGCACCTCTGGGGGTTCGTAAAAATAAATATTAATGTCAAAAAATTAAGAGGTTTACCTTAAAATAGGTTAGTAGACCAATCCAATTTTACATAATGCATATTAAAAGAAGTTGCTAGAACTCGCTCCTGGCTTGAGTCGAAAATCACTATTTCAAAACTATGTGAAAAATAGTCTGTATAGAAAAAGAGAATCCCATCAAATTAGGATTCTCTTTTTTGCATTTTTACAAATTTCACAAATAGACCAATTATGAAAAAAGGTAGCCTCACAGCTACCTTAAATGGGTACATATACCTGATTCATATTACATCACAGTGTTTTATTATTACTATGTGATTCTAGCCAATCTTTCAAACTATCTATGCTTTTTCCTTTATATAGTTCAACAGACCTATATTCCGCATTTTGCTGTTTCATATGCTGCATATAATAATTTTTAGGATCGTTTAAAAAGTCAAATGGTGCATATCCTACTACATAACATGCAATCTCTGATTAGTATCGTAATTTGACAAAGCTTTATACATAAAGTCTTTATCATTTTGACCCTTATAATCTATATCCAAGTTATTTTTTTGTACTCTGGCATAAAACTATATTTTTATATTTGACATCATATTCATTATCATAATTAGGTGCAAAACTAGGGCGTTCAATATCTCAACACTTAACATCTTCTTCAGGCAATCCAAGTGACAACAAAAAATCTAGTAACTATTAATTCTGCTAAATCTCCTTCGAATTGACTATTGTTTTTATAGTTGTTATTTCTATTAATTGCATTTTGACTAGCGTTATTAGTATATTGGCTCTTTTGCGTTGCATTATAATTTACTAATTCCAAATCTAATAACGTTGGATAATACTCATAATATACTCTTCCTGTATTCTCACCTTTTTTAATAAAATTTGATTTTACGTATTTATCAAAATATTTATGTAATGGTAAGGTAGTTATTATATTTATCTCTTTAAAATTCCATTGATATATACTAGATTTTCAATATTCATTGAATAATCTTTGAAAATGTTATTAAATTCTATTACATCATTAGATACGTATTCTTTAGCAACTTGCATAATTTGATTCCAAGAAGCGTCCCAAGTATTAAGAGATATTTTGGCATTATCATCATTAACGAGTTTTCTAAATTTAAAAGTATCTCTTACTATTTTTCGCGCTAAATTTAACAGTTTGCGATCTTCATCATCTAAATCAGTATGCTGTAAGTATGAATAAACTGGTGCAACATCTGCATATTCAATACAATCATTATAAATCATATCATTATTATATTTATCAGCTAATTCTTTAATTTCACTTACATCCATAAAAAACCAAGAATTAAGACAACTAACGCCACTGTCTAAATAATCTTGACGGTAGCTAATAATATTATTATTTGGAGAAAATATGCTATAAATTACAGCTTTGCGAGACAATTGTTTGAATTCTGGTGTATTTTCATTTACAGGGGCAAGAAATTCATCCTTTTGATTAACCCAAGTAGGTCCTATTACTTTGCGTGCAGCAAATACTATCATCTGTCTAACTAAGCTATTAGCAGTAATCATAGAAGTTTTAATGTGTCGAGTAATAGGAGAAGACATCAAATAAACTCCTTTAGCACTAGCTTCTACATTATTGGTATCATTAACTAAAAAACCTATTGCATTCTGAGGAATTGCTACAGTTTTGTTGTTAGTTACATATCGAGATTTGAATTGCAAAACATGTTTAGTTAATTTGCTTTTCTTTTCAGTATTCTTATTCAAATAATCTTGTAAACTTTCGATACCATCAGTATTCCATAAAACTCTAGTGCCTTTAACTTTAACTTCACCTGTAGAATTCAATTGTAAGATATTATGCGGAAAAACATTTTGAACCTTATTTTCATGAGAATTAATACCTTTCCAAATACTAAAATCAATAGCCCAGTTACTTTTTACATCTGCAAAATTACTTGCCTGAAATATATTACCTTGTATAAACTTAAAATTCTTTAAAAACAATTTACGAAACTTATCATATTTCGAACCTGTAATTAATAATGTCGGTGAATACAAACCCAAATACACATTCTGCAAATTAAGCTGTGTCTTCATCTTAATAATTCTATAAATGAATTGAGCATATAATTGTTCTTGAACTTTTAAATGCTGAGTTCTCATCTCTATTTTGATTTTAGAATCAGAGATTCCAGTTTTAGCCTTCCTATCTTTTGAATTAGCATTTCCAGCTGTTCCATATGGCGGATTAACAAAGAATAAGAATTTAGTATCCGGGTGTTTGGTTAAAATCTCGATTAATTCTTTAGGTAGCTTATCAGATTCATATCCAAACAAGTTTTGTGTTTCAAAATCTATATCATCATTTAAAAAATCAAAAATAAATTTATGCGCCCCAACATTATATTGGTGCCCCTGGTCCAAATCAGCCTGATTCAGTGTACTAGCAAACAGATTAGCAAAACGATTATCACGAGTTAAATTACCTGTGCCCCAGGCAGGATCCCATACAACATAATCATTATTCCAATTAGAGCCTAAATACCTTTTGAATTGATCAGTTGCATACTTAACAAAAGAACTGGGAGTATAAAACTCACCACTAGTTCTTCGTTGAATATCTTGAATTAGTCTATCAGATATAGCTGTAAAAATTCTTTTTTCAGAAGGACGATACTGTTCCTCAAAATGACTAACAAAGTTCCTGTAATTATTTTTATTAATAGATACTGTATAATTATTAACTCGAATTTGTGAGGCATTGGAGTTAAAGAAAACTTTAGACTTGCGCTCAGTAGCAACAGTAATAAAAATATTTACTAATTCTTCAGCCGAGAATTTATTAGATGTAATAACCTGACTAATAAATTGATCAAAGGCTGCGTTGATATTATTTGGAGTTAACTTTATTTTTTCTTGACTGTTAGTCATTAATATGGCAATATCCCGCAAAATAGAATTAAAATTAAAATCAGTATCATGAACGGCATGAGGATAATAATTAATATCTACATCATTATAAAGATCTACTACCATAGTATTGAAATACGTCTTGGCTGCAGAAGAAGGACTTACTTCCCAATTAACATCATCACGATCTAGATATTTCATCAATGGTTTGGTATTCATTACAAAAACATCATTTTTATCGCCCACCATTATCACATTAGGAACTGAAGCCAAACTATCCCTCAATGCGTGCATGTAAAAGATTATCTGTATCAAAACTTCCATTGCGTTTATACGTTTTTTAAGATGCTTATTGAATTTAAATTCCATTAATAAAAATAGTTCAGATTCTACATATTTAATTCGAATAAAGCCATCGGTTTGATCAGCATCACTGGGTAACCCTTCTTTAAAAGTTGCCTTAATTGCACCCCAATAAGCGTGTTCAACCCCTTTTTCAATAGTGGCAGCATCTAATTCACTAATTAGATCTTTAGTTACTTTTTTTGTAGCTTTAATGTCTTTAATAGATTTATCCATATGTTTCACCTAATCACTTACTCCATAGCCATCAATGCTTTCTGTGTGGCTTTTATACGTTGTTAGTTAATTTAATCTATTACCTGCTCCAAATTGATATTCTAACTTCTTATCTACGTCAGCAGGTATCTAACCTACACTTTTTACTCTCATAAAAGCGTCATCATTACACCGATCAAATCGGACAGCGATTTCACAGACGAGTATCTTCGTCCATCGATATTCTGCTGATTGAACATTATCTTTTTCCAGAAAAATCTGTTCAATAAATTTTCTCGCATTATCCTCATTCAAAAATTATTTACCAAACTGCCACCAATGTTTCTTTGGTGGCTTTTTTGTTGAATCATCAGT
>JAEDHQ010000105.1 GCA_016296945.1 Bacilli bacterium
ATAAACCATCACAAGAATTCTTGACAGGGACGATTTATCGTCATAAATAATTTTTTTAAAAATTATTTATCACAAGAAATTTTTACAGAGCCCTTTTTTATATTGCATATAGAATTATCCATTCTTTATTGTAATATCACCACTTACAGTAGTAATATCAATAATATTATTTGACTTATCATCATCTCCAAATTCATTTTCAATATTACCACTAGTTGTATCAAAATCAACATTAATAATAGAATCTTGCGGCAAAATCAAAATAACACTTCCACTAGTAGTTTCTACATCAATACTATTTGGTAATAGTTTTAGTACAGCTTTTAAAGAACTAGAAACACCTACATATTTCAAACTAGTTATATTTGATTCAGTAATATTTAATCCGCCACTAACATCATCCACAACACAATTTATAATTTCTGAATTATTTATTTCACTTTGCCCAGAAACAGTACCAATTTTTAGTTCATTAGTTTTTAAATTAGAAACTTCCACTTTTCCACTAACACTTGATAATTTTGAAGAAGAAATTTCCAAATCATAAACTTCAATATTTGCGGAAACAACATTAATTATTAAAGAATCTAATGTACATGGAACATTAATAGTTAAGGTTTTTTCTTCTATATCTTTAAAATTGCTTCCACTAGCCAGATATCTAATAAAGAAAGAATCATCTACTACTTTTGTGTGCATTAAATATTGATCTTCTACTTCAGAAACACTTTCATGAATGACAATATATTCACCATCATAACTACGAACAATTACTTTTCCTACTGGCCAATCAACATCAAAGTTTCTAATCAATTGTCCATTGACATCTACTGCTTCTGAAGCTGCATAACCTCTATCATCATATGTATACAAATAACTATTATTTATAGATATATATGTACAACTGATCAAAAAGAATGAAATAAAACTAATAAAAATCAATATTACATTTTTCATGAATCTCATTCTTATTCCTTAAATGGATCAAAACTTGTATCTTCTTCTAGTTCACAAATAAATTCTGCTAATAAATTTATAATTTCTTCAACATCTTTCAAATCACAAAGTTCAACAGAAGAATGCATATAACGAAGTGGTATACTAATTAAATAAGAAGGAATACCACCTTCAGAATGATAAATATCATCTGTATCAGTAAATGTGCGTTCAGGACTAACTTCATATTGAACATTGATATTTAATTTCTTGGCAGCTTTAATCATTCTTTCATGGATAACAGAGTTCATTGCAGAACCGATTGTAAGAATTGGACCTTTTCCTAAAGATAGTTCACCATGCAATTCTTCACGATATGGTAAATCAGTTGCATAGGCAACATCTATAGTAACTGAGCAAGTAGGTTTAATTTGATATGCTGCAGCTTTTGCACCACGACCCAACGTTTCTTCTCCAACAGTAGATGAAGCATAAACACCAATCTTTGACCCTCTTGCTTTAACTTGTTTCATTGCTTCAAAACAAATGAAAGCACCAAGTCTATCATCTAAAGCTCGTGCAGATAAACGATTACCCGCCAACATTACATAATCATTCATATGAATAACAGGATCACCAATTGCAACTAATTTTTCAGTTTCTTCTCTTGAAGAAGTTCCTAAATCTAAAACTAAATCACTCACTTTAATCTCATTTTTTCCCATATTTGGTAAATAGCCAAAGATACCAGGCACTTTAGTAATTTTACCCTCACGTTTTACAATCACTTCAACGTGTTGTCCTGCATACATATAAGGTCTAATCCCACCAGTTCTTGTGACACGACATGTTCCGTTATCTTTTATTTCATTAATTACTAAACCAATTTCATCTACATGACCTGCAAGTAAAACTTTCATTTTACTATCAAGATTAATTGCATTTACTACATTATAATTTTGATGTGTATAAACTTTATCAACATAAGGTTTCATTTCTTCAATAATTAACTTTTGAATTTCTAATTCATAACCTGATGGAGATGGAGTTTTTAGCATTTTATATAAGAAATCAATATTTTCCATTTTAATCTTTTCTCCTTATCTTAAACTACAATTTTATTAAGTATATATGCAACGCCATCATTATTATTAGATAGCGTCTCGTTTTTAAATCTATTTTTTAATTCATCCGTACTGTTTCCCATTATGATCGGAAACTTTACAACTTCTAACATTGATGCATCATTTGGTTGATCACCAAAAGCCATTGTCTTTTCTAAAGGAATATTCAAAGTCTCACAAACTTTTACAACACCTTTCCCTTTAGAAGCATTTTTGTGATAAAACTCTAAATAGTATGGAGAAGAAAACTCGATATGAGTATTCTCTAAAAAATGTAAATCTTTTTGTACATCAAGTAATAAGCCATGTTCTTCATATATTAAAATCTTATCGATACCTTGATTGATAACTTCATTATAATTTGTTAGTTCAAATCCTAAAATAATTGGTTTTAAACCACTAACACTTGCATATTTTACAATATTATCATTTATTTTAGAACAATAAATCAACTCATTACTCCATATAATCATAGTCAAATTATTAAAAAGACTATATTTAATAACTTCAATGCTATCATTTTTTGAAAATAATTGATGTGATATAATATTGTATTTTTGATCATAAATTTTCACACCATTATAAGTAATTATCGGTCCATTTGGTCTAAATTGTTTTAAAACATTATGCATGCTCTTTAGCGATCTACCAGAAGCATAACTAATTATAATTCCCTTATTAATGGTGCTTTGTAATGCTTCAATAGAATTTTTTGAGATGTTCTTCTTATCGTCAAGAAGAGTACCATCTAAATCTATGGCAATAAATTCAATGTTTTCAAAAGTCATTATGCCGGATCTACCTTAGTATATGTTTCTTCTATTACTTTTGGAATCTTATCAAATTCTTTTCCCCAATAGTCATAAAAATCTTTACGAACAAATTTAGCTGTAATTTCTTTTCCTTTTTTAAATTCTTCAATCTTATTATCCTTTTTATCAAACCATCCGATAAATTCATATCCGGCAATTCGCAATTTTGGTAATTGACGATTCTTTAAAAGTAATTTACCAGAATTCCATTCCTTATCGCTGATACCAGAAATAATAACACCAGGAATATTATCAATGGCATATTTAACTCTAAATGATTGCCAATGGAAGACAGTCTCTGCAGTAAAATAGAATAATTTACATGTATCAACCAAAGCAGCCCAACTTGAGTTAAAGAAATCATCCGCATGATTATATGGTCTAAAGTTTGTACAATGCTCATCATTACGCCACCAAGCAAAAAATGTAATTAAGAAATTTAGAAAATCCTTAAATAATCCGTTTTGATAACAATATCCAATAAATGTTTCAGCTGGTTGATTTTCAATTTTTCCACCTTCATCAACAGTTAAGAAATAATCATGAAAGGCAAATCCCATTCCATAACAATTTTCACGATTATCTGCATACCAATCAGCAAATTTATAAAAATCTTTTACAGAATTAATATTATAATTCTTTAAATCAGTTTTTCCAACACGATCTTTTGATTTATAATTTTTAATAAATTTATAAAACTCTCCAAAAAATGCTTCAAATAAACCTTGCTTTGACAAATATAAATCTTCATTTAATTTATGATCTAATACACTAAATTTTACTTTCATAACAATCACTCCCTTTATATAAATTAAATAGCCCATGTACCATGTTCAAATATTTTTAAAATTTTTCCATCAA
>JAEDHQ010000106.1 GCA_016296945.1 Bacilli bacterium
TTCAACAAAGAAATAAAAACAGATTTTAAAAACTTTAAGCCTGACATTAAATGCATTGGAGCAATATACAAAATTGGATGGTCTGCTGCAATAATGCAAGCATTACTTTCGATTATGATGTTAGGAATGAATATTATCTTTAAGTATTCCCACTATGATTCTGAACTTCTACAAGGGACATTTGGTATTTACTATAAGATACAGCAAATACCTTTGTTTGCTTGTTTCGGTATGTCTAATTGCTTGATAACACTTACTGCTTTTGCATATGGAACAAAAGATACTAAAAGACTTAAAGAAGTAATTAAATATGGAATCATTGATACATGTATAGTCGGGTTAATTATAACTATATTATTTGAAATTTTTGCTTCACAAATTTCGGAAGTATTTGGATTAGCAGGTGGTGGAACTTCAGAAGAGATAATAAACGCATGCGTTTTAGCAATTAGGATAGCTTCAATTTCTTATGTTTTCATGGCTTTTACAATAGGAATTCAAGGAATTCTTCAAGGTTTAAGAAATGCAGTTAGCCCTTTGATATTATCTTTATTAAGATTATGTGTGTTCGTTTTCCCGATAGCATACGCATTTACATATTTAAAAAATGTCGTTACTTTTGTTTGGATAACTTTTATTATTTCTGAATTCTTAACTAGTATTATTTCCTTCATTGTTATTAAGAAAAATGTTAATGTCAATATAAAAAATAAATAATTATTTTATACATTGCTCAACTAATTTTTTTATTATTTTTTCATTTGTATCTTTTCGATAATAAATACCATAAGTGAATGAAGGAGAATCAATAAAATCAATACTTATAAGATTACTATTATTTGTATCTACAAGAGATTCAGGAATTAATGAAATACCAAACCCAGATTCCACAAGAGTTGAAGCAATTTCAAAAGAAGAACAAAATTGAAAATCTAATGTACTCTTTCCTGCAATTAAGTTAAGTTGAAGCTGATTCATTTGATTAGTTAAAAGCAAAGGATCAATCAAAATAATCTTTTCTTTTTTTATGTCATCAAAAGTTAGACCATTTTTTGAATATAAAGAGGAATCTTTTTTTATAATACAAACAAGTTTATCTTCTTTTATTTTTTGAAATAAAATATTATCATTAGTTTTATTTGAATCGAAATGAGCAAAGAATAAATCGATTGTTCCATTTTCAAGAAAATAAAATAATTGGCCTCTATTGGCAATTTCAATTTTTGGGTGAAAATTAACAATCTCTTTATTTAAATATCTCAATGTTTCTTTAATAGTTCTTAATTGTATTATATTGGAACATCCAATTGATGGTGTGTTAACAGGAATATCCTTAGATGATTTGTAACGCATCTTAGCTTGTAGAGCGATAGAGATAATTTTTTTTGCGTCACCAATAAAAGAAATACCTTCTTGAGTTATTTCTACAAAACGAGTAGATCTCTTAAAAAGAACAGTATTAAGTTCATCTTCTAAAGTTTTAATTTGATGTGTGATCGCCGGTTGAGAAATATTTAATTGTTCAGCGGCTCTAACAAAACTTAATGTATTTGAAACTGCAAGAAAACATTCTAATTGAAAAGTGTTCATAGTTATTACCTTCCTATAAAAATGATATATTAATAAAACAATTTTATCAATAATAATAAAATCAATTTAATAATTTAGCACTCTTGTATTGACGTTGCTAAAAAGAGAGCTATAATATGATTAGCACTTGAAAAAAGAGAGCGCTAAAAACAGATAAACAAAAATATACTTAAATGAAGAAAGCAGGAGGTAATTAATATGATAAGACCATTAAATGGTAATGTTGTTTTAAAAAAAGAAATAAAAGAGAATAAAACTGCCAGTGGTATTGTTTTATCTCAAAAAAAGGAAGAAGAGGAATTTGCTCATATAGTTGCTTTAAGTAATGATGAAGAAGTTAAAAAACTTTCTTTAAAAGTAGGCGATAAGATCCTTTTCAAGAATTATAGTACAACTAAAGTTAATTATGAAGATGAAGAATATCTAGTTGTCTCATATAAAGATATTCTTGCTGTCTTAGATTAGGAGGAAGTTATTATGGCTAAAACAATTAGATTTGGAAATAATGCGAAAGAAGAAATGCTTGCCGGTATTGATGAACTTTCAAATACAGTAAAGGTCACATTAGGTCCTAAAGGAAGAAATGTTGTTCTAGATAAATCTTATGGCTCACCATTAATTACAAATGATGGTGTGTCGATTGCACGAGAAATCGAATTTGAAGATCCTTTTAAAAATATGGGAGCAAAGCTTATTTATGAAGTAGCTAACAATACAAATGATGTAGCAGGTGATGGTACTACAACCGCGACCCTATTAGCACAAAAGATGATTCATGAAGGTTTGAATGATGTTAATAAAGGTGCTAACCCTGTTCTTATGCGAGAAGGCATTGATATTGCCTCTAAAAAAGTTAGTGATAAATTGCTAGCTCATTCAAGAAAAATTGAATCTACAAAAGATATTGCTTCTGTAGCTACTATCTCATCTGGTAGCAAAGAAATAGGGGATATAATTGCTAAAGCAATGGAAACTGTTGGAAAAGATGGAGTAATCAATGTTGATGATTCTAAGGGATTTGAAACATCACTAGAAGTAACTGAAGGATTAAAATATGATAAAGGTTTTATATCTCCATATATGTTAGGAGATAGAGAAAAGAAAGATATCACACTAGAAGATGCTTATGTATTAGTTACCAATAATAAAATCAATTCTATTCAAGATATCTTACCTGTACTTGAAGAGGTTGTAAAATCCCATAAACCTTTATTAATCATTGCGGATGATATTGAGCAAGAAGCATTACAAACTATTATCTTAAATAAATTACGTGGCACATTTAATGTCGTTGCTACAAAGGCTCCAGGATTTGGTGATAGTCAAATTCAAGAAGAACAAGATATCGCTTTATTAGTGGGAGCAAAATTCATTGAAAAAGATTTGGATATGAAACTTGAGGATGTTAGTATTAATGATCTTGGAACAAGTAAGAAAATTATTGTTGCAAAAGATTCAACGACAATTATTGGAGGTAATGGAGATAAGAAACGTTTACAAGAACATATTGACAAACTAGAAGCACAATTAAAAGAAACTACATCTAAGAATGAATATGAACAAATTGCTAAACGTTTAGCTAAACTATCAAACGGAGTTGCTTTAATAAAGGTTGGAGCAACTACTGAAAGTGAATTAAAAGAAAAGAAATTAAGAATTGAGGACGCTTTAAATGCCACAAAAGCAGCAGTTAAGGAAGGAATCGTCATTGGAGGTGGTGCTTCATTAATCAATATTTATAAGGAAATAAAAGATGAATTAACAAGCGATGTAGTGGATGTACAACGTGGTATGAATGTTGTTTTAAATTCTTTAAGCGAACCTCTATATCAAATCGCAGAAAATGCCGGCTATTCAGGAAAAAATATTGTTGAAAAACAATTAAAAGAGAAAGAAAATTTTGGTTTTAATGCGAAAACTGGAGAATGGGTAGATATGTTTAAAGAAGGAATTGTCGATCCAACCATGGTTACAAGAAGCGCAGTATTAAACGCTGCTTCAATCGCAGGATTATTCTTAACTACTGAAGCTGCAGTTGGAACTATAAAAGAAAAAGAACAAACAAATAACTTAGATTAAAGTGTACCCCTAATCCTGGACAAAACTAGGAAAGGGGTATTTTTTGATACTTTAAAA
>JAEDHQ010000107.1 GCA_016296945.1 Bacilli bacterium
TGCACGTTTAGGACCAATTGTTGTACGTGAAGCTTCATTTGGTTTTGAAAAATATAATGCTGTTTTTAATAAAGATTTAACCGCGACCTTTTATGATTTTGGTGATGTTAATGTAATTCCTGGAAACTGTGAAAAAACTTGCAAAATCATTGAAGACACTGTTAACGAATTAATTGAATTGGATATTAAGCCAATTATAATTGGTGGTGAACATTCCTCATCAATCGGAGCTATTAAAGCACTATATGAAAAATATGGTAAATTAACTGTTGTTCACATGGATGCTCACAGAGACCTTGCATTTGATTTTATTGGTGAGAAATATTCTCATGCAACTGTTATGAGAAGGGTTCATGAATTGGGCGCTGATCTGGTTCAGATTGGAATTAGGTCTTTTTCCAAAGAGGAGGACGAATTTGTAAAATCAACTTACAATATTCAAACATTTAAAAATAAAGACGTTCACAAGCACATGGATGCAATCGAATACTATCTGACAAATATCGGTGGTCCTATTTATATTTCAATAGATATGGATGTACTTGACCCGTCAATCGCTCCGAATGTTGGAAATCCTGTTCCTTGTGGATTATTTGTTTCAGAACTGGAAGATATTATCAGGACATTATCTCATAAGAACATTGTTGGTTTTGATGTTGTTGAAACTGCAAGCAATAGATTAGGTGATTCCACTGCTGTTGTTGGGGCTAAACTGATTTATGATTTTCTAACTTTAATAGAATAATATTCTTTTTTTAAAAATTAGTCTTTATAGTTGTGTTCGACTTTATTCAGATAATATTTGCCTTTATCTGTAATGGCATAAAACCTATATCGTTTATCTTCTTCATTAAGACATTCCACCAGTTCGGCTTCTTTTAAGGTCTTTAAATATTTAGATACATGATTGCTATTATCGTCAATATCTTTACTAATTTTTGAGGGTATTTTATTTTCTTTTTCTAAAGATTTTAGAACTTTAATCCTTTTTTTTAGAACGTACCAGTAAAGAAATGATGCTCATGTCATCTTTTTGTTTCATATTTCAGAATTTAAATTTTGGCTATTTAATAGATATCTATATGATATTAGCATGCTAATAGCAATGTTTATATTCTGTGTTTAATAAAATAATCAATACAAACTATTGAGGTTATGATATTTCAATAAAATTTATTTCATTCTAGAAAATAATAATTGAAAATCGAATATCTTTAACTATAAGAAGCAATCGTTGAGGAAAGTAGTTTATATTATAGGTGATAAAATGCTAGTTCGTAATTTAGATTTTCTATCTATTCCAAAAGAATTTGCTAAAGTAGAAGTTGAGATTTATGATAATAAATCTATTGCTTTAGTTTATATTGAACAGAAAGGATACTCTTTAGTTTTAAAAACTGATGAAAAAATTGATTCAGTGTTTTTACTTAAAACGGATATTCTTCCAAATAATGTTAATGACCACTCAGACAGGGAAGACTTTATTAATGTCTTAAAAATGTTGTTAGACAAAATTTACAGTGTTGCAGATATAAAAGAATATGAAAAACAACACCAGGAGCATGTATTTTTAAGATTGATGGACATGTTGAATGATGGAAATGGAATTGAAATGATTAATGAGGACAATTCTCAAACATATAAAGACATTGAAAAGGGATTCATGAAACTGGAATTGGATATTATGGATAATAAAATCAATGCTTTAAATAGTTCTATTTCCGATGTTTCAAGTAATTTGGATTCAACCGTTAAAGATATGGAAGAAAAATCTTGGGGAAATAAACTTAAAAAGACTTTAGAAGATAATAATTGGGGTTAAATTATGGTTAAATGTCAAAATTGCGGAGCAGAAGTTGTCGGGTCTGATTTTTGTTTTAATTGCGGAGAAAAAGTTGAAAAATTTGAAGGCACTTCTGATGTTTGTCCAAAATGCGGAACAAAGAATGATAAAAACACAACGTTTTGCCGTGAATGCGGTCATAAATTGGAAAATGGAGCTGCCGTATCTTTCAAACAACAGGAATGGAATGCTAGGCGTGATGAAGTTCTTGCAAGATATGATAAACTTGCTGAAGAGTTTGGAATCAAAGGCGAAGATTACTTCTTAACTAGTGTAAAACGTTTCAACATGTTAGAAAAGACCACTAGTAAGCATAAAACCATTAATAAATATGTTGGAGGTTTTAATCCCGATTTATTTATTGGCAATGAAACAATGATTGATGGTTTTTTCCTAATTAAGGAAAATAAATTTGTTTTTATGGAAATTGATAACAGGGACTGGGAAAAGGTCAATGCAGGAATTAATAATTTTTATTTTGATAAAATAGTATCAATGAGGGTCACTAAAAGACTTGGTGATGAAAGCAGATATGAGGACATCACTAAAAGGGCTTGGACATCTCCTCATGATATCAAGCGTGACATTCAAAATAAAATCCAATCTCTTAAAGCAACACGATTTAAAGACATGATTGCAAACAATGATAGTGCAGACATGTTTGATAGATTGTTAATCAAATTAGTTGACAACACTTCTTATGAAATTAGACTTCCAAGTTTTGAATTTGGTCAGAACTTAGTGGATTTATATGAATCCTTAAAAGACAAACCACAAACAGTTGTTGTTCAAAATCAAGCTGCAGAACCTAGTAAAGCTCAACAATTAAAGGAATATCAGGAATTACTTGAATCAGGTTCAATTACTCAAGGAGAATTTGACAAATTAAAAGAACGATTATTATTTGGATAGTGAAGCATCATGGTTAAATGCGATAATTGTGGAATTGATGTTCCAGATGGTTTTGAAAGTTGTCCGAATTGTGGAAATGCTTATATTGAATCTGAAAATTTAAATTCCTCAAATAAAATTAATGTCATAAAATGTGGCAGCTGTGGTGCTGAAATAGGTTCTGATAATGAATTATGTCCTTCTTGCGGCAATAAACTTGAAAAAGAAGATAAAAATCTAAAATGTGAAAAATGCGGATCCGTATTGCTTGACAAAGTTTTGTTTTGTCCGACATGCGGTTCAAAGGTAAGTTTTCCAAATAAAACTGCTCAAATAAAAACTTGTCTTAATTGTGGAAATGAAGTAGAAGAGGATTTTGAGTTTTGCACAGAGTGCGGAACTAATGTAAATGTGGGTGTGAAAACTAAACATGAATCAGATTCTACTTCCCTTGAGGAGAAAATTAATTTGGAAAACATTATAAAACCATCCGTTATAGCTTTAATAGTGTCTATAGTTTTATCCATATTTGGATTATTAATCGGTTTTTCATGGTTTTCATTTGTAATGGCCATTATTTTGGCTGTAGGATTTTTTGCAGCACCTATTGATAATGAAGTTAATGCGAGTATATTCGGTTTTTTTGTTGGATTGATTTTAGGCATTTTAGAAAATCCGATTATAGGATTCATGTTTGGATCATTTGCTGCAGGTTTTTATGAAGGCTACTTTGGCAGCCATCTGATTATTCTGTTGATTTTAAGTGTTGTTGTAGCTTATGTCTCAAACATCTATCTAAAAGACAATGTCGAAGACATTATCACTAAATTCAAAAATATGCTCTAATTGACCATTTTTCATTTCTTTTATCTTTTTAAATCATAACCATACCATTAAATATTACCAAAACCAAATTTATATTATTAACTAAAAAATGGAGCATATTGTTATGAATAAAAGAACTATTGAGCTTTCAGGCCATAT
>JAEDHQ010000029.1 GCA_016296945.1 Bacilli bacterium
ATTATATCTTAGTATTTCATTTAAGTCAAATCAAAAAATAATTTTGTCTTTCATTTTTTTATTCTTAATATTAAAATATCATTTTTTCAAAATCGGGGATTTTCTCAATTATGATTTCTTGATTTGTATATGGATTAATAAAAGATATATGATAGCAATGTAAATATAATCTATCATCTTCTTCACCATAGATTTTATCGCCTAATAATGGATATCCTAATGTCTTAAAATGAACACGGATTTGATGAGTTCTTCCAGTGTCTAGTTTTACATCAATCAAGCTTAGATTTTTTTCTTTGCTTTCATTTATTACCCTATAATGTGTTATTGCCTTCTTACCATCGAAAGAAACAATTCTTCTTATATTTCCATCACGTTCTTCACTTTCTCTCTTGATTGGTAAATCAATTACTCCTTCTTTAGGTGTAATTAATCCTTTAATAACAGCATAATATTTTCTTGTAATTATTTTTTCTTTTGTTAAGGCATAATGAGTAAATCCATCTTTTGCCACAATCATTAAGCCAGATGTAGCATAATCTAAGCGATTAACAATGTGTACATTGCTTATAATATTATTTTTCTTAAAATATGCTTTTACATAACTGACAACATTTTCCTCATAATGTTTATGTGATGGTTGAACTGCTAAAGATTCAGGTTTATTGATAATTAAGAGATGATCATCCTCATAACAAATGTCTAATGATACTTCTTTAGTAATGATATTATCATTTTCTTCTTCAGAGTATTCTAAAACTATTT
Source organism: Bacilli bacterium (assembly GCA_016296945.1). Taxonomy (GTDB): domain Bacteria; phylum Bacillota_I; class Bacilli_A; order ML615J-28; family CAG-698; genus CAG-698. The sequence continues at coordinate 766 of JAEDHQ010000029.1, forward strand.
TATCTCCTTCTTTAATTGGAAAATAATTTTTTACTTCTTGATCATTAATATACATTTTGCCATAAAGCTTTACTTTCTTCATAAAACTTCGTGATAGTCCTAGTTCTTTTAAGTATTCTTTTAAAATACCTTCATGTCTTGCATAATATTCTATTTTCATAACTTCACCAATTAAACTTATTATACCAAAAATAACAAATTAATTAAACAATAAAGATATTTTTTCTTAATACTTTTTCAAAAGGCGAATTATGAACCTTTCTAATTATATAATAGACACTATGAAAATACAAGATTATAATCTTAAATAAAATAACAATAGAATTACTTAAATAACTTAAAAAATATTCTAAACTACTTTTATCCAAGACTTTGCGCAAAATTTTAAAATTATTTTTAAAGGAATTTATTCCTAATTTATCTAAAAATTCCTTTAACGTTTACGAGTAATGATAAGTAAATATATTGTAAAAAAAGGTGTAGATATCTAACGATATTTACACCATAATTTCTAAATTATTAAACTGACATTTAATTATTTTTGTTCGTATCTCTTTGTTTCTTCTACAATCTTACTAATTAAGAATTCAGGAACTGCTTCATAACGTAAGAATTTACGAGTGAAACGACCAGAAGCTTGAGTCATAGCTTTTAAGTCAATAGCATATTTAGTAATTTCTGCTTCAGGAACTTCAGCGATAATTTCTTGAGCACCTTCTAAGGCATTAGAACCGATAACACGTCCACGACGTTTAGACATATCACCCATTACTGCACCAACATATTCATCTTTAATGATTACATTAACTTGGTAAATTGGTTCTAAGATTGTAGGTCTGATTTTTGGAACAGCATTTTGGAATGCTAATCTTGCTGCTAACTTGAATGATAATTCATTTGAGTCAACATCATGATATGATCCATAGTATAATGTAGCCTTAACACCAATAACTGGGAATCCAGCTAGAGGACCTTTTTCTAATGTTTCAATTAAACCTTTTTCAACAGCAGGGAAGTAGTTTTTAGGAACAGCACCACCAACAACTTCTTCAGCGAAAACGAATTTTTCTTCACATGGTTCAAATCTAATCCAAACATCACCATATTGACCTGCACCACCAGATTGTTTCTTATGTTTACCTTGAGCTTCACCTTTGGCAGTGATTGTTTCACGATATACAACGCGTTGATCACCAGTAGTAACTTCTACTTTGAACATATTCTTCATCTTTTCTAAAATATATCCTAAGTGAGTCATACCTTGACCACCGATTAATTGTTGAGCAGTTTCCGGATTTCTAACGATATCAATTGTTTCATCTTCTAATCTTAATTTTTGTAATGAAGAAGAAATCTTATCTTCATCTTGTTTATTCTTAGGTTGAATAGCGACATAAATAACTGGAGTAGGATGTTCAACTGCTGGATAAACAACAGGATCTTTCTTGTCCGCAAATGTAACACCATTAGCAAATTCAGAAATCTTCGCAACACAAGCAATATCACCAGCATTAACAGTATCAACTGGAAGTTGAGTCTTACCCATCATTGTAAATAAAGCAGGAAGTTTAATTGCAGTTCCGTTAGCAGAAACAACAACATCTTGACCAGCTTTTACAGAACCACTCATAACTTTAAAGAAGTTAATTGAACCTTGGAATGGGTCAATAATTGTTTTAAATACATAAGCAGAGAATGGTGCTGCACTATCAACTTCTTTTTCTACATCTTTTCCATCTTTCTTAGCAGCTTTTGGTCCAACTTGGTTTGGAGCAGGGAAGAAATCAGCAACTAAATCTAAAACTGTAGAGATACCTACATTCTTAGTGCCTGAACCAATTAAAATTGGGAACATTTCACATTTATGAACACCAATCTTTAAACCAGCTACAACTTCTTCTTTATCTAATTCCATAGTATCAAAGAATTTCATCATTAATTCTTCATCAGCAGAAGCAGCTTGTTCCATTAATTCTCCATAAATAGTTTCAATTGAATCATTTAATTCGGCAGGAGCAGCATCAACTTTACCATCAACATAATAAGCTTGTTTTTCTAATACATTAGCGAAACCTTTGAAATTATTAGTTCCCCCAATTTCTAAAGCAAATTGAACAGCATTTTTTGATAATGTTGCATGAATATCTTCAATAACTTCAGCTAATTTTACATTTTCTTTATCCATTTTGTTAACGAAAATGATTGTAGGAAGGTTACGTTTACGAATTTCACCCCAAATACGTTCTGTACCAACTTCAACACCTTTAGTTCCATCAATTAAAACGATAGCAGCTTCCACAGCTGATAATACGTTTTCGATATCACCAATGAATTCTTCAGAACCAGGAGTATCTAAGAAGTTAAATTTACAACCTTTCCATTCTAATGGTAATAGTGAAGAAATTAATGTAGTTTGACGTAATTGTTCTTCAACAGTATAATCACCTACTGTATTTTTTCTTTCAACTTCACCTTTTTTATCTATTGCTTTTGCAGCATATAATAATGCTTCTCCAAAGCTTGTTTTACCGCATCCTAAGTGTCCTAAGACTGCTACATTTCTAATATTACTTGTATTGTACTCTTTCATCGATTTACCTCCATTGTAAATGTCATACTTTATAATTATATCATAGAAATTAATTATTTCAATATTTTTTTAAATATTTTATCTTTTTAAACATTTATTTTCCTAAAGCTTCTTTATAAGCCTTATAGAAATCAGTATCTATTATTTCTATAGGATTATCTCCATAATATTCACTACTTATTTGATAACCATTATTATCAATTTCAATTGTAATCATTCCATTTCTTTGATGGAAACGATTATCTCCATCCCCATTTTCTTTACATTCAAAAGAAGTTCCTAATTCACAACCTTCTCCACTACCACCAGCTACAGCATAAATTAACATATTTTGATCATATTCATACATTGTAGCAATAGCTTCATATGTTGGGTGTCCATGTTTATTACCTAAATAAGCACCATTAGTAATAATTCCTACTTCCGGATCAATTGCGGCAACAAAACTAGCAGTAGTTCCATTAGATGTTCCATGATGAACAAGTTTTAAAATGTCAATGTTACCAACTTGATCTTTATAATCTTCCTCTATATTCTTTGGATTATTATCGGCATCACCTGTAAATAGAATTCTTGTGCCATAAGCATTTAAAACACAAACAATACTTCTTGGATTATTACCATTATCTTCATAATGATTAGTATCTAATATTTCTATGAATACATCATCGGCAATTGTTAAGATTTTAGTACAATTATTTAAGCCATTAACAGATTCAAGTCCTGTACATATTTGGGCATCTTCTGCCACTAAGGCTTCTTTATAAGCATTAAATACTCCACTAGTATCAGTATCAAACATTGAAAATGTTACAACATATTTCACATCAAATTCTAATAAGACATTATCCATACTACCAATATGATCACTATCAGGATGTGTTGCAATCACATATTCTAAAACGCGGTCTTCTGAATATGTTTCAATACATTCTTTTACTGCTAAGAATGTAGATTCATAGCGATCTCCAGCATCAATTAATATATCAATAGTATCATATTTAATATATATAGATTCCCCACAATCACTTGATCCATATTTTCCAAGATCAATAAAACGCACTTCAACAGGAGTAACAGAATTAAGGCCTAAAATACTAACTACATAATCAAACTTAACATCAAAATCAAAGCCTGTTACTATAACACTTAAAGTTACTTCTTGTTTTTCACTAGTTTGCACTACTTTACCAAGTTCTGTGAAATTAGCACTATTTGATTGATAGGAAACATTACCACCATAAATAGTTGTTAATGGTAAATCACAACTACTCTTTACTTTATTCGGAAGTTCAATCTTTAAAGCTTCAATTACATCATCACTATTAAACTTTCGTGTCAATCTAAAATTATCTACAACAACAAACTTATCAGCATATTCAGTTGTAATTTCTACTTTAATGAAACCTTTTTCACCACTAAATGTATATTCAAAATCATGTTTATTAGAATCAACTAATGTTTCTTTCTTTAATGATGTAAAAGTTATACCATCATCTGAATATAATAAATCAATATAAGTATTCTTTGAATAAGTATTTCCTTTACTACTACTATGGAATTCATAAGTAAAACTGATTGTACTTAAATTATTAATTTTTTCACTTAAGATTTGCCCATTAGTTTCAGTCCCAACTTTAAATTTAATGCTTTCACTATCAGCTAAGGCATTTATTAAAGAAAGGCCATTGAAACTATCAGTGTTTTTATAAGAATTATCTTCATAATCAGAAAAATCAGTATCGACAACAATGGAATCTATTGGATCTGTTGCTTTTACTTTAAACTTTTTAGTTTGCGAAACATCACCTAAAGTAACTGTACAAACAAGTTCTACTTCACCATTAGCAATGATCTTTCCAGAATCATCAATAATGCTAGGATTACTTGATTCCCAAGAACAAATCAAATCTTCGTATACTACTGAAGAAGTTCGTAAAAAAAGATCAGTATAGATAGTTTCCGATAAATTTAAATTATTTAAAAACTCTGAAACCTTATCTTCATTTGTCATTGGTAAAGCAATTATTTTAACTTTACGTTCAAATGAAGTTGTCTTAATTATTCCTAAAAACTGATTAAACAATTCATCAATTGGACTTAAACTTACTTCACAAACAAGTTTAATTGTCGTAGTTTTATCACCTTCTAAATAAGTTGGACGATTAATAGTTGTTAATGATGGAAAATAGTTTTCATCAACAACCCATTCTCCTTTAACACCATTAGCATCAACCTCAAAAAAATCAATTGGTTCCATTATTGTATCTGGCATTTCATTAAATTCTGCTTGAATTTTTGCTAATTCTGTGGCCAATGGATTTAATTTTTGGATACTTAAATATCCCAGTGCACCAACTACAACTATTACAATCAATAACAAAACAACAGTAAATACCGATAATTTCTTTTTCTTTGCTTTTGTTTTTGTATTCTTTTTACTTCTTTTCTTTTGTGCCATTATCTTTCTCCAAATTCTATAAATGTAATCTTTTATTAAGTTCTTCTTTTACTGCACTACCTGCAAAAATAATAATACCTAAAAGTATTGCAAAGGAAACTGAAGCACTAACAACAGGTCCCCATAAATATACAACTAAGTCAGTTTTTATTAAATACACTATCAATGGTACAAAGCCAAATATTAAAGAAACAAATACACTACCAAATCCGGCTCTAAATTGTTTGTGGTTACAAATAATTGTAATCCCAATTGCAATGTTTGTAGCAGCACAAACCATTGGAATAACAATTCCTAGTGACCATCTTTCTTCACTTGATAAATAATCAAAGCAAAACAAAACAATTGAAACAGTAATTAATTGCCGCCAAATTCGGCGAATTGCATTTGTATGAGCTAGTATTGTACCTCTAACTAAAAAATAAACATAACAACATGACAAAATAACATATAAACACCACCAACCAGTTTCTTCTTTAAAGGTTAAGGCATTAATAACTAGAGTTACTAATGAAGCTAACAAACAAACAAAAATAATAACTTTATAAAACAAATTTTTAACTGTCTTTGGTTTAGGTCGATGTGGATATAATTTAAAATCTTCAACACTATTTTCTTTTTCAACTAAAGAATTGAAGCATAAAGGACATGTAAGTCTTTCTGTATTAACATCTATATTACAATGTGTGCATCTTTTCATCTTATGCCTCCAAATCATTATTTTCTAAAGTTATATTTAGACCTAAACTAACTAACTCACGGAAAAATACTTTTTGAAAATCACGTTCTTCAATTGAACTAGTAAATGTCATATAAACAGAATCATTATAATATGTAACACCTAAATTTATTGGTGTTTCTTTCATTGCCCCATTTGAAAAAATAACTTTCTTAACATGTTTTTTCATTTCATTTGGTAAATCAATTTCTCCAAGATTAGAAATACATAAACTATTAGATTTAGATGCAGCCCGAGCATAACCAATCTTTAAAGCAAACTTTTTGATTACAAGGGGAACAATTCTTAAAATCCACATTTTTTCAAATTTGATATTTCCGATAACTCGTGGCAATAAATAATTCTCTGATATTCTTTCTGTTAATTGTTCTTTCGCAATTTTCACATAATCTTCTAATGGCATATTCGGATTTAACTTAACTGAGGACTTAACAATCATTGAAAAGTTTCTTAATGATTTTGATGGAAATATTCTTCGTAAATCAACTGCCACAAATACTTGGAAAGGAAATTTCTTTCTTTCAAGTAGATAAGGGACTTTATTAGCACAATAAGACAATAAGCCCACCATAAATTGAGTGTAAGTGCAATTATATTTTGTAATCAATTCTTTAAATTGACTGCGAGGAATAATACCTGTCACAACGCTTAACCAATTGTCTTGATATTGTGTGCCTTTAAAATGAAGGGCACGTTCTTCACTACGATCTGGTTTCACTCTTTCATCATAAATACGTTGAAAACTGTCTTGAGTTTTTTCATGAATGTTTTCATCATCAACTAAAATCTTGCCTTCGGAATCAATGTTTTTACCTTGTAAATTTAAATAACAATGTACTAAAGCCTTCATAAATTCTGTTGCCCCATAACCATCTGTTAATGTATGGAATACTTCCATTGTTATTTTATTTTCAAAATAAGATACTCTAAATAAATAACCTCTTGATTGATATTTATCAATCGGTTCGAGGATATGAGCATTCTCTTTTTCCACAACTGGTAATTGTTTATTTTCTTCAAGATAAAACCAAAATATTCCACTTCTAAGTCGCATCTTAAAACTTGGAAAGCGCATAATTGTAATTTGTAGTGCCTCTTGTAAGCAAACAGGGTCTACTAACTCTGTTAAACTAAAAGCAATACTAAAAAGATTAGTGCGATGTTTATTTGATACAACAGGGAATATTTTCGCAGCATTATCTAATTTTACCCATGTTTTCATTTTTCACCTCAAATTATAAAACTTCTTTTAGGTAATGTCCAAAGTAACCGACATTCTTTCTTTCACTTAAATTTTTGAAACATTCAATAATTTGTTCTTCATTTTCTTTTGTAAAATCAATTAAAAAATTATTAATTCCAATATTAGATAACTCTTTTATTTTCGAGAATAAGCAAACAGGATCAGCTGATAATAATGCTAAATGGCATTCACTATCACCAAAAACAGCAAATTTTCCATTTATTAGAATATCTTTTTTACATTCCCCACAGTGTAATTTACTATATCCTTTAGCTTTATTTAAGAAGCAATGCTTCATATACATCATTTGATAATGACCATAAATCATTACTTCTAAATTAGGATAGCGATTAAAATGCTTATAATAATTATCCACTAATAATTTCATTTTTTCTTTCGATAATTCAATTGATAAACCTATCTTTTGATATCCTAATGATTCTAAAACTCTCACAGTATAACTATTTGTAACATTCATATAAACTGAACTAATTAAAGTGCGATTACCTAAATTTGATGAAACTGCAAGGATTGAAGGGCTATTTTTTGTCTCATTTTTTACTCTAGGTAAATAATACCACATATCTTCTTTTTCTTCAATTCTAGAATATATATTACTTTTAAAATTATTGTCATCTTGATATTTTCTTACTACATCTAATTGTGATTTGTTACTTACTGCCACGGAATAACCAGCATAACTTGGAATTGTAGGAATTTCTAAGCGAACTGCTTTTCGATTGATTTCGCGATTTTTATAACGAGTTAAACGGGCATTATCTAAATCAAATAATAAGTTACGACGCATTTCATTAATTTCTTTGATTTCAACGTAAACTAGTTCATCACAATTATTTATAATATCAGTAAATTGATAAATTGTATCACCAGTTTTCTTAATTTGCTTTTTAATTCGCTCAAATAAATCTTTTTCAGCTCTTTGATAACTAACACTATCTACTACTTTATTAGTACCATCGCTAATTTCTAGATAAAACCTCTTATCTTTTGTATACATTGTTCCTGTAATTAAAACTTTTGGTTCAACTACATCATTTACTTCACGTTTTGTTAAGAATACTTCATCACCTTTATATAAAGGCTTATGACTACGAACTGTGATTACTTCGTTAATAAATGCTTTTTTTACAACACCAATCTTTGTTTGCATTCCATTAATTGTAATCGCATCTTGATAGTCTTTAGATACTATTCGTATTGAATCTTTATCATATAACTCTTTAGTCAATTTTATCGAAACGCGACCATTTAAATAACTCTCTACTTTACCAACATAAACACCTTGATGATTTGATGTTTCGATATTTGTAAAATCATCGTTACTACAATTGTTAATGAATCCTTTTGTATAACCACGATTGAAAGCTATTTGCATATTATATTTTAACTCATTTAAATTATAGTATTCTTTATTTAAATATCCTTCTATTACTTTCTTATAGCTTTCTATAACACTACTGACATATTCTTTACTCTTCATTCTTCCTTCGATTTTAATGCTATCAACATATTTAATGATTTCAGTAATATTGTCAAGTGTACATAAATCCTTGGGACTCAAATAATATTTTTCAGTTTCTTCTCTACCTTTTAAATCATTATTAATATTATCAATATTATTAATATTGTCCTCACATATATGATATTTCAAACGACAAGGTTGGGCACAACGACCACGGTTACCACTACGATCACCTTCTAATGAACTAAAATAACAAGCTCCGGAATATGACATACATAGCGCCCCATGCACGAATACTTCAATTTCAATCGAAACATTTTTACGGATTTCTTTAATTGTATCTAATGATACTTCACGACCTAAAATAACACGATCAAAACCAATCTCTTTTAATGTTTTCACATCATTAATTGTTTGTGCATTAATTTGTGTTGATGCATGTAATCTTAAATCAGGATAACGTCTTTTAATTATAGATGCTAATCCTAAATCTTGAACAATCACACCATCAACTTGATTTAAATATAGGCGATCAATGTATTTAATCACATCAATCATTTCATCTTCAAAAATTACTGTATTAACAGTAACAAATACTTTTACATTATATAAATGGGCATAATCAATCGCTTCAATTAGTTCTTCATCAGTAAAATTGTTAGCATATGCTCTTGCTCCATATGCCTTACCTGCTAGATAAACTGCATCACAACCAGTTGCAATCGCACTTTTTAACACTTCAAAATTACCAGCAGGAGCTAGAATTTCAACTTTATGATTTATTTTGTTTTGATTTATAGTTTTAATTTCCGGATTCATCTTTAATCTCCTTGTAATTTATATATAAAAAAAGCGCTCGTGATAAACATGTTTTGTCGTTTTGTTCACGATGCGCTTTAAATATTATTTTAAAATATAAAGAATGCCGATTGTTCGTGGCCCACAATGTGATGCAACAGTACTTCCAGCAGCGGTTTCAAAAATATGATCTTTGGGAACATATTTCTTGATGTTTTCAATCAAATATTGAGCATCACTATCTGCTTTACAATGTGTAACCATAACTCTATCTAAATTAATTTTATCAACATCAGCAATAAAAGAATTTAACATAATATCTAATGCCTTCTTGTATGACCCAATAGGCTTTTTAGCAACCATCATCTTACCATCAACAACTTTAATAATTGGTTTAATATTTAATAGTGTTCCAAATAATCGAGCTGTACCACTACATCTTCCACCCAAATGTAAAAACTCTAAAGTATCAATTACAAAAGAAGTTTTTGTTTTAGGAACAATTACTTCTAATTCTTTAACGATTTCTTCACAAGTCTTTCCTTCATCACGTAACTCACAAGCTTTTAAAACAATTAATCCTTCACCACTAGATAAGTTTTGTGAATTAACAGGGTAGATTTTATTATCACCTATTTCTTTTGCAGCTAAGCACACATTATTAAATGTTCCTGAAAAACCAGAACCAATTGAAATATAAATAATTTGTTCATATTTTTCTAAATATTTTGTAAAATACTCAATAAAATTTATTGGCGTAATTTGTGATGTACGAGGTATTTTCTTTTCTTTACGAGAAATCGCAAATAATTCATCAACAGAAATATCGACGCCACTACGAAAACTCTTTCCATTCACTTCAACATAAAAAGGAATAACTTCAATATTTAATTTTTTATACATTTCATCAGTTAAATCTGATGCGGAATCTGTAATAATTCCTATTTTTACCTTATCTACATTGCTAACATTATTAATTTCACTCATATTTTCACCCTTACTAATACATTATACAATAAAATTTCATAAAATACAAGAAAAAATGTTGATAAATCAATAAGTTTAAAAATTCACCTTTTTTTTACATTTTTTTTAATATAAATTATATTTCTCGATATCACAATTATATTTTTTTAAATCATCAGCAGTTTTAAAAATTATTTCTAGACAATGAAGTTGATTAAACTTGACATCTTTTAAAGCTAAAAACACTTTTGTAAAATCTATATTTCCTTGATTTATTGGCTTGTGTTGATCACAACTACCATCATTATCACTAAAATGAATATGATATAAATCATCACTTAACTTATATATATATTCTAGAATAGGATATTTGCTAACATTGGCATGACCTGTATCTAAAATGAATTTCAAATTTTTGCGATTAGTTTTTGTTATTAGGTCTTTAATTTCATCTGGACTATAACCTAATTCACTAACTCCTGGCATGTTTTCAATCATCACATTCATTTGATACTTAGAAACATAATCACATAAATCTTGTAAAACATCGACTATTTTATTTAATAATTTTTGACGATCACATTCATTAAAAGCACGACCTAAGTGCAATGTTAACTTCTTAGCATTAAATCCATTAGCATAATCACTGGCATCTTTCATTCTTTGCACAATTTCTTGATTAATACTATAATCATTATTAACTAAATTATTTAAACCACCATGTGGTAAATGTAAAACAACTTCAACGTTATGTAAACTTAAAAGGTTTGTAACTTCATTTGTATAAATCTCTCTTTGTTCTAAACTTACATTATAAGGAAAAAACAATTCAACACCTTGAAATAATCCTTCATTAATTAACTTTTCATATTCAATAAAATCAGCCTTTGTTCGCATACAATTAATTGTAAAACACTTTTTCATAACACGACTCCTTATTTTATAGTTTTATTTTCTATTGCTATTTTCATAGATTTCGTTTAGATATTCCCAACGAAACATTTTTTCCTCTATCTTTTTTTCTAAGTTTTCTTTTTCAGAATAGTAATCTTTACATAGATTATAATTACTATAGTTTTGATTAATAAAGTCTTCTACTTCTTTTAATCTTGTTTCTAGTTTATCAATATCTTCAAAGATTGTATCAAATTCTTTTTGTTCTTTATAAGTCAATTTAACCTTTTCATTTTTTGTGCTTTTTACTTCCAATAATTCTTTCGGATCATTCTTATTTTCTTTTATTTGTTTATTATTTTGCTTACGCACTTTATAATAATCGCTATAATTACCATTATAAAAAGTAAACTTTTTATCTTCTAAAGCCATTATTCTTTCACACACACGATCTAAAAAATAGCGATCATGGCTTGCCACAATTACAATCCCCTCAAAATCATCTAAATAATCTTCAAGGATAGATAATGTAGTAATATCTAAATCATTTGTTGGTTCATCAAATAATAAAACATTAGGGGAACTCATTAAGACACCAAGTAGATATAATCTTCTTTTTTCTCCACCTGATAGTTTTGAAATATATACATAAGGATCATCAAATAAAAAGTTTTCTAACATTTGTGTGGCACTAATTGATCCATTCTTTGTTTTTACATAACTAGCAATATTAGTAATATATTCAATTGCTCTTAAATTATAGTCTAGTTCAATGTTTTCTTGACGAAAATAACCAATTTTAATTGTCTCCCCAATTGTAATCGTACCACTAGTTGGCTCTTTAAGAGAGGCAATCAAATCAAACATTGTAGTTTTACCTGTTCCATTTTTACCTATAACACCAATACGTTCATCACGATTTAGATTAAAACTTAGATTAGTAAATAAATAATCAGCATATTTGAAAGAAACATCTTTAAATTCAATTGTTTTTCGACCTAAACGACTACTTGTACTATCAATAACTAACGATTTATCTTTTATCTTTTCGCGATTTTGAAGTGTTTCATAGTTTTCAATTCTTCTTTTATCTTTTGTTGTTCTTGCTAAAGCCCCGCGTTTAATCCATTCATATTCTTTTCGTAAGAAAGAATTAATTTTTCGTTCATGAGCTTTTAAATATTCAGCTCGCTCTGTCTTTAATTCTAAATATCGCGAGTAATTGGCTTCATATGAATATAAATTACCTCGATCAATTTCTGTTATCTTATTACAAACACGTTCTAAAAAATAACGATCATGGGTAACTAAGACAATAGCTTTTGTAAACTTTATTAAAAATTTTTCTAACCATTCTATGATATCACTATCTAAATGGTTAGTAGGTTCATCGAGAATTAAGAGATCACATTCTTTTGATAAAGCAATACCTAAAGCCAATTTTCGGCGATTTCCTCCGGATAGTTCTTTGATTTTCTTTGTGAAATCAAGAATATCTAGTTGTGTCAAGATGCTCTTTACTTCTAAAAAATCTAAGCCTAAACTATTAATATATTCTTCAATTGTTAAGGAAGTATCGCCAATGATTATTTCTTGTGGCATATAACTAATCTTACGTTTGCCAATTAGTTTAATTTCACCATGTTCTGGTTCTTTTACAAAAGCTAATAATTTTAATAATGATGTTTTACCACAACCATTAACTCCGATTAAACCAATCTTATCATTATCTTCGATAATAAAATCAACATTATTTAATAATACTTTTTCTCCATATGCACAATATATTGACTTTGCCTCTAAAATCATTTTCTTCACCTTTTTATTTTACTTATTTATTATACCAAATTAAAAAGCACATGTTAAGCCTTTTAATTTCATTTTTAACCGTTTATTATTTCATTTGATAATTTATTAACTAATGTGTTCATTTACGAAATATGAGCAAATTTCAGGTGAATTATCATAAAATTAGACATATTTCATAAAGCATTTAAATAAAAAAAAGAACTAGCACTTACCGAGTCCCTATAAGGGATTTTTTCGGGAAGGCTGTCCTTTTTAAGAGTCAGGCGTGGCGTGATGCCACGCCTTTTCTCGTGCTATTTAATTTTTCATTGTTGAAAATATCCATATTATTTTTCCTTTGTTATATGCTAAAAGTTTTTATACTTCAAATAAATCTTCTATTTTACAACCGAGTATTTTAGACAATCTAAATAGTATATCTGCTTGTGCTTTGTTTATATCGTTATGGCGTTGTTCGTACATTTGTATATTACGAATTGATACTTCTGCCTTTTCAGCAAGTTGTTTTTGGGATAATCCTGCCGCGGTGCGGATTCTTTTAAGATTTGTTTCTTTTTTGTGAGCATCAATATATTCGTCGGCAACAGAAAAGAACTTTGTTATATCCGCTTCGTGAAGAGTGTCGTATAACGCTAAAACCTTTTCAATAGGGAATGCTTTGCTTATATTAAAGAAAGATGTTGCTTTATAGTTTTGATATTGTGCTAACGCCCAACCTGCCCAATAAAATTCAGAACGGCTAAAAAATGGTTTCGGTGCAAGCAATCTACCATTTGATGCAGTAGTATTTACAACATGGTTTAATAAATCTATTGCAGAATATCCAACTAAAAATCTTGGATTGCCTTTTTCTATTTGTTTTGCCACTTCAGAAGAGGCAAACATATTCCAATATACTTTTGGTTCGTAGCCACAAGCCACTGCGTATTCAAACATTGTACCAACATTCGTAGCAACGCTATCTAAATATCTAACGTCATAAGATTTTATCGCCATTTTTGAGCCCCTTTCTAATAATATCCATTACAAATAAGCCGTCCGACACCAAGTTTTGTCTATGACCGCTTAAATAAGTTTCTCTTGCTTTCTTATCACGGCTAACTCGTTTTACGTAATATTCCTTACATTCGGCTAATTCGTAACTTGTATATTTTAACGTATCAAACGCTTTTTTAGACTTTAATACGATTTGAATACCCAATTCACCAAGACACATAGCTTCAGCAAGTTGTTCAACGGAAATAGTGTTGTTAATAAAATCCTTAGCAAAGCTAAAATAAGAGTCATCTGCACGATAACCTATAATTACGTCATACTCTTCTACGTCAACGTAAAAATTTTCTAATATATATTCTTTTGCTTGTGCTGACATAGGGGTATTAACGTCAAACGTTCTAAACTTTAATAAAAGTGCCATCCAATTAAGAATAGAGTATTTTTCATCTCTTAAATCTAAAACTTTATAATCACTTAAATCAATTTCATATTGATTAGCATATCCGTTTGTTTCGTTGTTAGAACAAGCCCATTCTTTTGCAAGTTCAACATTTTCAGTACAATAAAAGCCTAACCCGTAATCATTCTTCTTATTGTCCTTACCGAATTCGGGTTTTTCAATAATATCCTTTGAGCCGTGATAAATAATCATAATAAATCACCATCCTTGCCAATTTTATATCATTAAAATGTCATATTGTCAATATATTATGCCCCAAATTTAAAAGTTATCATTAAAATGATATAAAAATTTGCAAAAGAAAAAGAACTCAGATGGAATATCTAAGTTCTAATTTTCTTTTGACCGTTTGAAAGTGCAATTTCCTATAAATTTTTAATGTTTCAAAAAATCCCTTACAGGAAAACCCTTAACTAGTTCTTGTTCTTTTTTATTTCATTTTTCCATCTCTAATATTTATTGCAATATCAGGATAATTCGTCACAATCCCATCAACTTTAGCTTTAAAAAGCATTCTTTTCATAATCTTTTCATCATTAACTGTCCAAGCTAAAACTGCCTTTTTTAAGAGATGCATTCGTTGAACATACCATAATCTTACTAGTTGATAATTAGGAGAAACTGCATCACATTTAGAACGACGAACTTTTGCTTTCGGAAACAATTCCGCAAGACGACTAAAAAATCCATATTTTGGAAATTCAGCTCCAATTAGCAAGATTACATAGATATTTGGATCTAATTCTTTTATTGTTCGAATTGTTTTTTCAGAGAATGAACGAATATTGAATTCATCATATGATAAAACACTATTAATCATTTTGACTATTTCTTCTTCATATCCTTCTTCTTTAATTTCAATATCTAATAAGATTTTCCCTTTGTATTCATTTAATACATCAATTAATAAAGGTACTAAAAAACCTTTTTCTTCTGTTTTAGCTAATAAATCATGATAATTCCAGTCATTAATATGAACTCCTTCAAAAGTTGGATCATGAAAAACAACAATTAGGTTATCTTTAGTTTTTCTTATATCTAACTCAATAGCATCACTTTTTAATTCCACTGCCTTATCAAATGCTTTAATCGTGTTTTGATGCTCATAGCCACTTGCTCCACGATGAGCTTGTACTACTTGTTTATCAAAATGTAATATTTTCATATTTTATTTCTCTCCTCAAATAAAACTATTATTATGTAGTTGATGAACCGCCACCATCAGTTGATCCGCCAATGTCACCGCCACTAACTTCGCCATTATATTCTGGATAGTTTGGGATTCCATAACCGGTGATTGTACTGTGATTTAAATCATAACTACGTTTTGCACACATGTTAGAAGTATTTCCTTCAATCGTATAAACTCTGCCGCCAACACAATTAATTACAATACCTGTATGACTTGCCCCATTGCTTAAGAAGAAAATAATATCACCAGCTTTAGGTGTATAACTTTCTTTGTATCCAAAACGTCCATTATCCACAAACCATTTCATTCCTGCTGAACATCCACAATATTTTAAAATTACATCAGTACCAATTCCTGCTTGATAAGCACACCATGAAACAAACATTGCACACCATGGTTCATTAGGCAATCCATACCAATCACCATATTTAGTATCATTATTAGCCCCTTCTCGATAGCCAATTTGACTTTCTGCAACCTTAATTAATCGATCAATGTAATTAACATTAGGGATCCCATATATATTAATATATAATCTACCAAAAACTTCTTTGTTATTTGGATTCATGGCAATTAAATATGCGGAACCTTCTTTAATACAAATGATACGTCCATCTTCATATACATTTAAAATAGTATCATCACTAGTTATCCATTTATATTTATTAACATCAGTTACACCATCAATCTTAACATAAGTCATTTCACCAGCATGAATATAACCATCAAAATCATCAATTGTCAGCACTAATGGTCCTTCAGTAATTACCCCATTACTATCTAATTTAGTAGATGTCTTAACAACATTAACTTCAATAGTACTTGAAATATATTCATTATTCTTCGCAGTCACTTTAATCGTTGCAACGCCTAATGATTTACCTTCTACAAACCACTCACCATCAACAGTTGCAATTAAACTTGATAATAAAACTTGAACCTTATAATCACTTAAATCAGTGTATTCTAGCTCTTTTAAGTTATCAATTATTAAGCGAGTTTTTCCGCCTACTAAGATGTTCTCAGAGGCTAATTTCAGCTCTGGTTGTAGAGGAACTACAACAAGATCAATTGTGCTATAAACGCTTGGATCATTTAGTAAAGAAACCTTAACAGTAACTTCACCAATCTTTTGAGCGGTTACCAACTTACCATCAAATGTTACAATTGTTGGGTCATTTGCTTCAAACTTTAGATCTTCCACATCATAATTACTAACATCAATTCTTGATGTAGACCCAATCATAATTTGATTATTATCAATTGATAATTGAGGAAGTAAATCAAAAATTGTAATCTCAATTTCATCATATATTTCTTCAAATCCCTTTACTGATACTTTAATAGTGGTTGTGCCTGCTTTTAAAGCCTTAAAACCATTGTTATATTCAATAAATGATTCATCATATTCTAGTTCTAAATCGTCAAAATTATCATAATTCATATCACTTAAAACAAAGGCTTTACCGACAACAACATGTTGTGTTTCTAAGAATAACGCAGGGCTCTTAGGAAAAATTGTTAAGGTAATTACTCCAAAAATATTAGGATTAGCCTTTAATGTGCAAGTAATAACAACAGTGCCACACTTCTTAGCCGCAACATACCCATCAGGATCAATTGATACTAGTTCATCATTAGAGGCAGTAATTTCAAATTCACTTAAATCATCATAACCATCGATTGAAAGCTCTGTATCATAATCAACAAATAATTTATCAACATCACATGTAACTACTAATGTTGGATTATTTTCCATTTCCCACTTAGCAATTAATTCATAACTTTGATTTTCAATCCTCTCTACTTTCCTACCTTCTTGATACCAACCTAAAAATTTATAACCATTTTTTGTGGGAACTGGAAGGACTACTTCTTCATTTTCTTTAAATGAAGTAATTAAATTATCACAAACTCCTCCATTTAGATTATAAGTGATTGTATATGTTTTTTCTTCATCAGATACAACTTTTTTAGCTAAAACAACAACTTGAAATTTACATGATTCTGATACTTGATTAACAGTAATAGTAGCTTCTAAAGTGACAGAAACATTGCTTTCTTGTTGATTTACTTTTCCTTCATTTGATAATACATCATGATTAGAAGATTCCCAAACAATTGTGGCAGTAATATCTTCTAAAGTAATGTTTGTAGGTAACTCAAAATCTTCGCTTACTTCACTAGGTATCTCTAAAGCATTGATTACTTTTTTGATTGTAAAAGAATCATCATTAACTTGACACCCAACGAAGAACAGACTAAAAACAAAAAAAACAGTTACTAAAATTTTCTTCATACTTTACTCCTCTAATTAAATTTGTAAATTTCTTTATTTCCAAAATCGATATTTTTTTACTTTTCCTTGTAAAACACTGCGAAAACCTAAGCGATCAAAGTTTTCAGAAAACCCATTAATATTAACAACAAATGCACTACTTGAACTAACAAATAAGAAAATATTTTCTTCTGTCTCAACTACTTTTAGATCTGTATAACGATAATAAGCATCATTACTATTACTCTTATAATTCAAAACTACTTTGAAACCATCATCATAAAAGAAATAATTATAGATAGAATTATTATATATTTCTTGATACTTTTTATAAATTGATTTAGTTCGCAATGACGATACTAAAACCATACATCCTGGAAAAAATATCATAAAGAATCCAAAGATAATAGCGATTAAATAATTGTTTATAACTAATCCATATATAGTTAATATTAATGCTACAATTTCATAAAGACCAATGATTGGTAAAATCCTTAAGATAAAAATAATTTTATTAAGTTCCTTGTTTTCTTTTTCTAAAATTTTTGAATTGTTGGTAAATAATTGTTCTTCATTTAGTTTTTTCATTGTTTTAATCCTTAAAAATATTACTTGATTATTTATGTTTAATTAATTATATCATACATTCAATATAATTCCAATAAAGTTATTTTTGTTTAAGTAAAAA
>JAEDHQ010000030.1 GCA_016296945.1 Bacilli bacterium
AGTTTTGTTTCCTAATATTTGGATGTTTGTTCGTATTTCTTCATTATCATAAAACCTATTTATTGCATTTACACGTCTCTGAAAGTCTTCTGCATCACCCAATCCGTATTTTTCTGCAATAAGTTTTACAAAAAGTGCATAAGGAACAGGAATATGAGGCTTTTTACTTTCTGAGGTTTTTTCATCACTTGTTTCTATTGCTCCATCTTGTTTTTCATTATCTGATTTAAATGCAGCATATGTCTTTTCTTTTATTCTATCCCAAATCATTTTTTCCTCCTATTTTTATTTATTACTCAAGATCATAGATGTTATCCCAGTACTGATAATACTCAGACTGATTGAAACTACCGCAACAGTCCTCCAATTCTTTGATTTCTGCTCTGAGTCTTTCAACTGTTTCAATAATTCCTCTTGCATCTGTAATGTTTGCATCTGTTGTTTCTTTGATTCTTCCAGTAATTTCTGCGACTCTTCCAATTCTATCTGTAAGCTCTCTATTTGCATTTTCTGTTGCAATGAGTTGTTCTCTATATTCAGAGCATAATCTTCTATACTTGTAAGATTGGATTGAACTGTAGATGTTACCTGAGAATACAATACAGAATGCAACAGCAGCAATAATAAAAATAATATTCTTTTTACCTTCATTTTTCATATAACCTCTAAGAATTTAATTCTTCTCATAAAATATTTTAATCTTGTATAACTTTTTAATAAGTTTCTCAACCTCTTCATTAAAAAAGTTCATACATTCAGGTGTTCTAAAAAAAGTATCTGTAGTATTAGTCAATACAGTTGTTAGAATCTGCTCTTGTTTTAATGAAATATAAATAGGGTCATCTGTTAAATTATTTAATATAATCCATTCAACAACCTTATCGAAACATAATTCAGCTACCAATTTACCGTGGTCGTTTCTAAGTTTTTCTGGTAATTGTTCTAAAATATATTGCCTACAAGCTGTTGCTGCGTCTAGTTGTGCTCTAATAATTCTTCTTTCTGTTTCACCACTGTTGCCAATTTTAATTCCTGCTTTATTAAAAGAAAATATACCTTTCTTTATCATAACAATAATACAGATAATCAATCCAGCTGCGAATAATAAAGTAAGTGGTGTTGTTCCTAATTTACTAATAGCTTCCCACATATATTTAAATCCTCTCAATGGATTAATGCCCTAGCCTCCAATCCAGGGCATTAATTAATTTAATTAGTTAGAAATATGTTGAATCTTTTCTGGCGTGAAACTTATACCAGTATAACCATTAATTAAACAATTATAAATGTCATTTGTGGTATCCATAGGTATTTGACTATTGATTAAAATGTTTCCACCAAATCCAGTATTATACAACATATTATTAATGTTCATATAATTATCAATTAACGGAATTGCTACATATTCTGTAATTAAACTTTTGCTAAAAGGCGTATTATAGAAACAGTTTCTTGCGTCAACAGCGTATGCCAGATTTATACCATTGTTTTCATATCCACATTGTTCATTACCTGCGGTCGAATTAAAAGCGGCGAAATTATCGTTTTTGAATGCTTCATAAAGGTTATAACCTTTATTTGCATAATATGGTACACGAATATGACTATTAAGGAACGCACCAGCCATATTTGAATTTCCTTCAGGTATTGGAAGGTACCAACCGTTCATATAATTGTTATAAGAAAGCTTTAAATAGCTGTTGGCATTAGCAAAAGCATAACTGTAATCTTTAATATTTTGTTTGCATGTGATTGAAGAAATTTCCATATTTGTATATGCAAATAAATAAGATATATTTGTTCGATTTAGCAAAACTGATACTTTTGAGTGATAATTATCCCACTTAGTATATTTATTATAACCAAAAGCGATATTATTATTATAAAAGCTAGAAGGTATATCGGTCTTAGCATATCTAAACATGCTCTTTACAATTTTGCTGTCGTCCAAATCTTCAAGATTAATGTTCAAAACAGTATAACCGTCTTCATTGGTCATAAATATTGTAGAATCGAACATGTACGAGAAATTCTTTTGAGTTTTCCATTGGTTTGGAATGGATATTCCTTTGTCTTTATTTGCTTGAATTAACGAATATGTAAACTGAGAACCGTTCAGAGGTAAATTATTCACGTACCAGTTATTGTCGCAAAAACTATCCCAATGAGGAGTTAAATAACATTTACTAAATAAACTCTTTGTACCATTATTATACACGTAAATGTTCATTTTATCTGGAAAGTTTTCTACATTATAGAATGCATTAGTTATATTGCTTCCATAAGCTTTAAATTCCTGGTTATTCGTCCATAGATTCTTTATACCATAAAAACAATATTTTTCGATATTGTAAAAACCATTACTGTTTTGTTTAAACTGACAGTTTGCCAAGTCTATTCCCTTAGCATTTACATTATAAAACATGTAATTACATATTCCGGTATTTGGCATTAAAATTCTGTTAATCATTACTGGAGAATTACTTGTTATTCTAGGGTCTTGTGTCCAAATAGTATTTGCAAACATGTATTCTCCATTAACAACATTTGGTAAATATATTCCTCGTCCAGCATTATTCTTGTTCCAGAGACCACTATTTAATACAAATGCAACATTATTAAACATGTAATTACAATTAACGGCATTTGGAAAACTAGTTAAACTATTGCTGTAGTCCTTTACAACAAAAACAGAATCAGAAAATAAATTATCGCATTCTTTTGCATTGAAAGTATAATTAAATCCAGAATATGCAGCTCCTTTACAATTATTGAACATTTTATTTGCCCACATTACATTTGGAAATTCTGGAATATCTCCAATATGTCCGCTGAATGAATCGAACATGGCGTCTGCCGTTACAACATTATCAAAAGTAGTATTTTTGGTGTCAATATAAATACTTGAATTAGCAAACATACCATAAGCTGTTTTTAATTTTGGAATTTTTAATCCAATTGCATTACCAACATTTGAATTAGCAAAAGCATAATTTGCAACTGTTACTCTTGGCATATTCAAATTATAGGCATTAAAATTATTAATATTGAAGAATGCATAAGAAATATTTTCGGCTAACGGAATGTTAATTGTACTGCTAAAGTTTTTAGCATTATATAATAAATTTCCACAGTTTTTTGCATATTGTAAATTTATAGGCTGGTTAAAATTATTGCATCCTTTAAAACATCCATATGCATTTTCAATTCGAGCCAAGTTTGGCATTACGTTTAGATTTGGACAATTAACGAATAGGTTAGGAGCTCCTTCAAATGGCAGATTTACATAACTATTCAGTTTATTAAAACCTTTAAACAAATAACTAGTATTATTTCCAAAATATGGATATTTGGAATCTACACTTGAATTAGCCCTTAGCTTTAATACATTTTTTCCATTTACGTCTTGCGTATATACGTAATCCAAAACACCATTAATCGTACCTGTTACAACGTCGCCATCATTAAATCCAGAAATAATATAATCGGTATTGTTTCTTATTTCACCAGTAAAAGTGGTACTAGAAGAATACAAGTTTCCCAAAACCAATTCAAATGGCTCATCTGACGTTGCTGTAGGATATGCTAAGGCATTAGACTCTGGATAATAAACATTTCTTAAACCTGCATTAATTCCGTCCAGCGAATTAGATATATCATTCATTGTGCCGTATAGAGAATTAACTATATTTCCAAAACCAGAAATTGCACGTAGTACAGCTCCAGCTTGTATAAGATTTGTAGAATCTTCTACTTCTGTTGCAGCATTGTGAGGTACAAATCCTTTTTTTTCTACAGATACATAGTCGCAGTCATTAGGTAAATCTATACTTCCTCCACCACCACCAGATATATTTGCAATTACGTCATTTACGTCATTAAATTGATTATTTATGTCACTAAATTGATTACTTACGTCATTAAATCTATTATAAACATCATCAAGTTGATTACTAACGTTTATATTTCCTATAGAATTAAATACATTATTAAATTGGGTATTGATATTTATAAATTGATTTTCAAGATTTCCATTTAATTCAGTAAATTGATTCTGGATATTAGAACCAAGATTAGTAATGCTGTTTAATACAGCGCCAGCTTGAATTAGATTTTTTGATTGAACGACTTCATTTTCAGAAATCATTCCTTTTGGTACGCCTTGACTTACAGATACATAATCACCGTTTGGCAAGCTAGCTTTTACTTCAATCGGAATTAATTTTCCATTTTTATCATATCCAACTCCATAAGAAGATTCCACAGGCTTAACATTTACGTCGATCTTGAAGTCATCTGCTTTTAAGATATTTACGTTTAAGCTATTGATTTTTGCGTAATTTGATTCGAATATATTTGCACCAAAAGAATTAGTATTGATAAAATATGAATTTATTTGATTTATAGATGCTTCTCTAGATACAAGAACATTACCTCGTAAAACGCTGAAATTAGAATTTTCTAATAAAGAATTTCTTATAATTGAATCTTCTATGTTTAATCCATAAGAAGTACCACCTTTTGCCGCCAAATTATGTACGGAAAAATAATTTGCATATGCATTATTTTGAACAGATAAATCATTAGTAATTATTTTCTGTGAGTTTGTATTTATTGTATTTAATTGTTCAGCACCTACAAAAGCGGCTTTTACATTTACTGCATTAACGTTAAACGAATTTAATTCTTGTCTGACGTTTAATACATTTAATTTTGAATTATTTGCTTCAATGCTTTCTGTATATATAGAAGACATACGTGCTGAACTTAAAGTTGCATTATTAATTACAACATTTTTAATTGTAGAATTTTCTATCGAACCGTTTATAAATCGTGAATTTTCTTGAATTAAATTATTTACGGTTCTATTAAATACAACATTTTCTAACGTAGCATTATTTGAAGATAAATTATCTACTTTAAGCCCATTAACTTTTGCAAAATCTATCGTAGCATTATTTGCATTTACATTATCTGTATTAATTTGATTTGCAATGTTTGATTCAAGATTATTTAAATCCTGTCTTATAGATATATCATTTTCTTGAACATTTATTTTTAATAAATCAAGTTCGTTTTGAACTTCACTTATAGAATTTTCTAAATCATTTACTTGACTAAAATTAGGGTAGTAGTCATTTCTGATTGAACTTGTATTTTGTATAATCATTATGTGTACTTCTCCGTTAAAAAAAAGCCTTTACCAGCAAGTATTTTTTTTATAATATCTGATAAAGGCTTAATATGGTTTTATCTATTTAGTTAGATTAACTTAGGCAGAAATTCCAACTGGATTTGCACCATAGAATAATCCTACACCAACATTTGAAGGATTAGTTACAGCCAATGTTCCGAATAGCATTAAAGTTACATCTGAACTTGGGCCGTCAACAGAAGCAGTTCCAGACTGAACATTGATATAATCATCAATAATCAATTTATAAGGCTCGTTTTCTTTTCCGTTTCCATCTTCAGACATTGGGTCTGCTTTACCAGGGTTATTTTCTGCAACTCCGTCAGATACTTTATCTGTATTTGTTAATGTAGCAAATTCAATTGCAGTAGAATCCAAAATGTAGAATACACCTTTTGGACAGTATGGGTCATCGATAATGTTTTCGATATAGTTGCTAGAGAATGAAGCACTAAAATCTGCAAAACCTACAGAAGCATGTTTCTTTTCTTTTGTAGAAGTCTGTGTGAAATATGTATTTGTAGCAGCGATTTCTGCACTCATTGCAAGCCAGTCTTCGTCATTCATTACAATCATATCTGCCATAGAACCCTGTCTACGAACTTTCATCAAAAGAGCTTGAACAGCTTCTGTTTTCTTAGCAGTTGCAGAAGTTTCATTATAGAAAGCACCTGCCAATCTGTCTGCCGCAGCATTACGATTTACGCCATAAAAAGGTTTAGCAATATAAGAAGTCCAAGTAGCACCTGTACGTTTTCCTACGATTGGCAACCATCCACCTAATCCTACTGGAAGCAATGGTGAGCCAGAAGCATCGATTGAACCAGATAAACAAATTACATCTGTGGCGGCTGGAGTATAAGTTGCAGAAGGAATTACATTAACAGTAGTTCCGTTAATAGAAATTACTTCAAGAGTTGCTTTAATAGTTGTGCTGTCTCCAGAAACAGAAGTCTTTACAACCAATTCTGAACCCACGTCTATTTTCATAATTGCGTCCATTGGCAATTCAATATCTACTGCTGTAGAAGCAGATAATGGAGTTGTAGGTGCAAAACAAAGTTCACCATATCCAGAGCCATAAAGAGATGCAGCTAATGTTTTTCTAAAACCTTCAGAAGCTGCAAACATTTTAGCTCCTGCAATTTTCATATATGCACCACGCTGTGTCTGTGAAGCTTGAACCTCTTTTGCGTTCATCGTATAAACGCTGAATACTTGTCCAGGTTCTACTGCGAATTCCACGTTTTTAGATACAGAAGCTGCGAGTGCTTTTGCTTTTGTAAAGTCACCAGCTACAGCTCCACCTCTACCATACATTGCAGAGAAATTATAAGTTTTACCTTCAATTCTTGCTTTGTTTAATTTTTTAAGCAACGGTGAATTTCTGAACATTAAATTTTCTACACCGTCTTTGTAATAAACTTTTAAAAGTGCTTTAATATTAGCATTTGCTGAAATAGCCATAATTTAAATATCTCCTATAAATATTTTTCTAGTTCTTTTTCATAAGCTTCAACCTCTTCTGGGTTTGAAGTTTCTTCTGAATCGTCAACGATTTCATCTTCTCCTTCATTTGGGACTACTTCTTCACCGTCAACCTTTACTTTTGTTTCACCGTCTTCATTCTTTACTTCAATTTTTGAATCTGATGAAACGCCCAATGATTCTCTAATTGCTTCCAGCTGAGAGTCAATCTGTTTAATAAGCTCTTCTACATATGCTCCTTCTTCAGGTTTTTCACCTTCAAAAGCATTGTATTCGTCATAAGCTTTTTTCACCACGTCAAAATCTTCTCCTTCGATTGGTCTTAATTTATCATTATATCCATCGAATTTTGAGCCGTATTTTTCCGTAAAAGCATTTAAACCAGTATCATAATTGTATTGGTCTAATGCTTCTTTTGCAGGACTTATGATTTCGTCTACCATAGTAGAACTTAGCGAATCATATTGACTTTTTAAGGCTTTTACCATTTCGTCTTGTGCTTCAATTCTTTCAATTAAAGCATTAATGGCATCCCTATAAGAAGCAAGTATTTCTTTTAATTCTGCTTCGTCCATTAAAATTTTCTCCTATTATTTTATTTAGAGCCTAAGCCCTATCAAAATCATTATTATTAATCCATGCAGCATTATCTTGGGTTTCACCCCTTCCAGCTTCTGGCATAGTTTCTATATCATTAACTTTAGTCATTGCTGCTTCTTTTTCCAAAATGTTTTTATTATATGGTAAATTAGTATTATTTTCATTTTGCATATTTATATTATCTTGTTCTGCTTCTAATTGCCATTGCATTGCTAAATCTTCTGCTTTTTCATATAATTTAGATAATTTTATAATGTCTTCTTTATTTCCATCTTTATTAGCAGCACGCAAGCTTAATTGCGTATTTATAATTTCCTCCTTTAATAAATCAAATGGAATATATTCTGGAATATCAAAATTACCTTCCTCAATACATTCTTTTATAATTTCCATTACAGCATCAATTGCATTATTAGATAAACTATAACCCATCTCCAAATCTGGAATTTCCATTAATTGCGAAATTCTTGCTAACGGAATAACCCCAGCTTGTGCTAATTGCTGCAGCTGTTGTAATTTAGTGCTTGGGTCTTTACTTAGGCTGTCCGCAGCAGAATATTGAATCGACATATTATTGCTTTCTTTAATTATATCTTTCCATTTAATCGGAACCCTATTATTTAGTAATGGCAAAATTTCCGCATTTTCATCAAATACATTTATACAAGTTTTAGCAATGTCTACATAAGTTCTTATAACTTGCGTAACCTGAGTCTCAAATCTGTCGCTTTCTACATTTTCCATTGTGGATAATGCAATACCAGAATCTAATCCTGTAGGCTTTTTAGACATTGCAGATAACTGTGAAATTCCTACCAGTTCATAAGACTTTTGAATTAAGTCATTCAATAATGTCGAATATTGATTATCTATAAATGCAGGAGTTGATGAAGTTACCGGTAAACCCCCATTTACTTGTGGTTTATATGTGATTATATTTCCTACACGATTATTTAACTTCTGTGCTTTAAGATTTGAACCTTCTGGTACTAAAAATGTTAATGCAGGGTTTAATTGGCTTGCGTCTTTTATTTTAGACATAATTACGTTTATTTCTTGTTGTATAGTGTATAAAATATCTACAACAGAAGTAGACGAATTTCCTACAATTGGATTTTTGTAATACATAAAAACAAAAGGTAAATATTCATGATTATATTCTTGTTGACATACAAAAGAACCATTTGCCGTATAAGCCTTTACTTTATTTTTTATATCATAATATATACCAAAATCAATATAATCCAATGTTTTGTTTTTGAATTTATTGTAAATTTTTTCTGGTAATAATGTAGTAGGAAAGTCTTTACGTTCGTAAAAAACCCTGGTTAATTTATTATAAGCTACTTCAGCTGGTCTTGCATAAACTTGAAAAGGTAATGCTTTAGAAATTATACCGGATTCATCATCAACATAAATTACGCCAGTGTCAAATATACATGCATCCCTAAATGCTTCTGAAACTGTTTTATTTACATTTTGCATATCAAACATAACATCAAAAAACTGCTGTGCCTGTTTAACTGCCTGTATATCGGCAAATGTACCATTTAATGTATTAAAAAAAGGTCTAACTTTGCTTTGAGCTATTTTAGAAGTTAATGTATCAATACACGAAGCAATGACATTTAATTGAGGACTTAAAGTAGTATCTTCCTCTTCACCAAATTCACGATAATTATTATATCCAACGACTGTAGGATCTTTCATATTTTCAAGTGAAGCTCCAATCGTATAATTGTAATATCGGTAATTTCTTCTATATTTGCTTATTCTTCCGCCTTGAATATTTTTCAATTCAGATATGGCATTTAATATATTATTTTTAGTCATACTTACTGTGTCCTTCCCCAACCTTGATTATTACTATTTGACGCAACATTTCCACTATTTTGAGGTAATCTTGAAACCATTGCATTATTTACTGCTGCTTGCATAGACAATTTAGTTTTAGGTTTAATCGTGTCTATTTCTGAAGGTTTTTCTTCTTTTTTAAATTTAGTTGAATCAACTTTATAATTTAACATTTATTCACCCCCTTTTAATGCTTTTTCACTTGCTTTTGCGAATACTGAATTATTAGATTTAGTTAGTGATACATTTCCGATATTATTTGCTACATTTTTCATCTCTTCAAAATATGCAATGTCTTTTTCAATATCTGCAATTTGTGCTTCAATTGCATTCACAAGTTTTTCAATTGCTTTTCTTGCTTCTGCTTTTTGACTGTTTGCTAATTTTAAGAAATCGTCTGCTTTTGATAAACCAAATTCGTCTATTGCAGCATTAGTACCAGTCTGTGTTCTGGCATCGATTGCTTCTTGATTAGAAGTACTTTGGTTATATCCACCATTAAGTGCAAATTCACCTTTAAGAATTCTAATATTTGAATTGACACCAGCCTCACCACCAACATTAAATCCAGAATCCTTGCCTTCGGTTAATGTTTTACCTTCACTATCAGTTCTGTTTTCTGAAACTGTTTTTAATCCATAGAAACTGCCCAATGACTTTAATGCATTATTATAAGCATTAATTCCACCATCTTCACGTAATTCTTTTATAGAGTTTGCAAGATTTTGTTTTTGACTTCTTAATTCATTTATTGCATTTTGAATATTCTGGATATATTCATTTTTGTTTTTAGCAAAGTCTAATCCTTGCATTGCTTCTACAATATCCCTTTGACTAGGATTCAATGCTTTCCATAATTCATTAGCGTCTGTAATACCTAATTTTCCTTCTACAAGTAAAGAAGCTTTTTGATAATCGTCCAGGCTGTTAAACATATTAGAATCCCAGCGATTCTTGAAGTTTTCAACCTGCATATCTGTTACTTTACTCCATTCATTCTTTTGCGTAGGTTCTCCACCTCTTGCAACCAACGAAGCATTAATTAAAGCATTACCTAATTTATCTAACAAAAAGTATGAATAATTACCAATTGCTGGCATATTCATTTTTAACTTTTTCAAAAAATCTTGGGCATATTCTTTACGAGATTCTTGCAAGTTTTCTTTTCTGTCCGCTTTAATGTCTTTAAGCTCATTCAATATGTCTTGCTTTTCTTTTACAACATCTTGAGCCGCATTATAACTTTCTGTCAATTCTTCTTGGTGCAGATATAGACTGTCCAATTTTTCTTTCAAATCATTTTCTGCTTTTTCTTCAAGTTCTAATGCTTCTTTTTCCGATTTACCAGAATGGATTGCTTCTTGATATACGGATTTACTGTTTTCTAATGATTCTAATTGATTTTCAAAATTCTTTATTTTTCTAGTAGTTTTTTTATAATCTTTTAAAACATCTGCTTTTTCTGCTTCATTTAATGCTTTTTTACTCTCTTTTACATTTTCCTTAGAAATCTTGTATTTTTCTTTATTTGATTCATTTTTATCTTTTATTTCTTGTTCTACTTCATACAATGGGCCTAAGTCTTGGTCTATAAATGCTTGAGTTACAAAAGGCTTAAATTGTTTAATAAAAGCATCTACTACAGGGTTTTTTCTTAATTCAAGCAATTCCTGTTTTTCTTTTCTGCTATCATTAGATTTATTTAATCTTGCCTGTTCTTTATCTATTTCTTCTGGCGTAAACAAGCCTTTTGCTTTTAATGCTTTATCAACTTCTTTTTGGTCAATTCCATTTTCTTGAGCAAATTTATTTATTTCATTTAAGCTTGCACCAGATTCTATAATTTCCTGAATAGTAGGTTTTTCCATTTTTGTCTGTGCATTTTCAGTTTTATCTGATTTTAATTCTGGCTCTTCCATTTTTGGTCTACGTTCCGGATGATATTCATATTCAATATTTGTGGTCTTGTAACCATTAGCCTTGTATGCCTGTAAAACCTGTTCTTCAGTATAACCATGATTATCTGCCCATTCTTTAATTTGAGCAGCGTTCATTGGGCTTGATACAATATCAATTAAAGTCGCCATTTGTCCAAATGTTTCACTGCTATCACGTTTATCTGGCTTAAGATCTTTAGATTTAGCATTCTTAAGTTCAATGCCAATTGTTTTTGCAACTTCTTCTAATTCTGACTTTATTTTTTCAGTATCCCTTGTTTTAGATAATTTTTCAGACAGTCTCTGAATTCGGTCTAACGAGCTTTTTACATATCTATCAGGATAATCATTCTGGTTCTCATATACAGACTGCATATCATAAAATGAAGCTGCCAAATCTTTTACGTCATCGTCTGTTACATCACCTTTATCTAAAACGTCCATAAAATCTTGTAAATATGACGCTATTGCTTGATTTACTTCCGGTCTCGAATACTTTCCAAATTTAGGAAACATCGCATCGTAATTTGTTCTTGCATCTGTCTCATATCCAAATTTATTATTATCTACTGCCCTCTGTCCCAAATAAGAATCTCTTAATTTTTTATTATTATCGCTATTTTTGAAATCTTTAATTTCATTAGTCAAGTCTTTTGGGTCTTTTTCTAAAGCAGATTTTACAGAGTCTTTTGTTGTCTTTAAATCTTTACTAATGCTTTTTGCGGCTTTATCAACTTGATTTTCCGAAACCTCTTCTGGATTCCATTTAACTTGTTGAATCGGTTTTTCTTGAAATTTATCTACGTCTAAATTGGCAATCGTATTTAATATCGCATTTTGTTTATTATTATTTTCTATTAAATTCATTATTTTGCCTCCAATTTATTTAGTCGTTCTTCTATTTGAAGAAGTCGTTTACATACATCCGATAATACAGCAGTATCTGCCATTGTTAATTCTTTTGTATCGATGCTTAAATATCCGTTTTCGTCTTTTGCTACAGTAGAATCCGTAATTGGATTTTGTTGTAATTCTTGAGCCATTACGCCAACGTGTTCGTCATTATCTACACCTTTATTTCCTAAATACAAATCTTTGGCTTTATCTGTATAAGCAAAATCATAAGCATTTATTTTAGAAAACAAATCAATTATGTCGTCATTGAACACGGATTCATTTTTTAACTGTTCATCCGATACTTGTTCGTCTTTAACATTATCTGCAATTTCTGCCAAATCACTTGTAGTTTTCCCACCAATTTCAAATTCATTGTCATTTGTTTTTGAACTTTTTATAGCATCAACCGCACTTTTTATATCTGAACCAAGCGTACTATTACCAGAATTAGAAGCTATCTTTGAATTACCTGCTAATTTTAATCCAGCTCCTGCGCCATCATTAAGCCTTTGTGCAGCATGGTCTATCGCCTGAATAATCTGTCCCCACATATAATTTTCTCCTTTTTTTAATCCTTACCTTTATAATATACTTTAAAATCCTCTTTGCCATCATTTAATTTAGAAGAAATCATTCTAAATCTTTTTAACCGTTCATCACTTGTCACCAAACCAGTAACCATAGAACCCACTGCACCTACATTGCCCCATTGTCTATTATATTCGTTTTGACCTTCTTGTTGTGCAGTTGTCATATTGTTTTGACGGCTTTGTAAAGCATTCTGACTAATGCCCAATTGATTTTGTGCAGCCGTCTGTTCTCCAGCAAGTTTTGTTTGATTTGCAGTATTACCAGCACTAAAACTGTTTGACGCCCTGGCATTTCCCATATTAGCAGCATTTTGTGCACGACTATTATTCGCATTTAATACATTTGAATTCATGTTACTTGAAGTATTCAACCCTTGTTGATTATAAGAATTAGCAGACGCCAGGTTTTGATTATAGGTATTGCCAAATGTATTGTTGTAGGTACTTGCATAATTATCGGAAACCGCTTTTGAACCAGCACCAGCTGCTATATTTGCAGCCCTTGCTTTACTTAATCCAGCGGTCTGTGCTTCACTTCTAGCTTGACTTCCAGCTTTCGAACCTGCTGCAGAACTTGCCCTATTTGCCTGTTCGCCAGCAATTTTAGTAGCAGATTGATTAGCATAATCGCTTGCTTCATTTCTTGCGTCTTTACCAGTATATTTTTCGATATTCGCTTTTTCTGCATTATTATAATTTGCTACAGCAGTTGAAGCAGCGTCTTGATAATCTTGCTGTGTTTGCTTAGAGTCTTTATTATAATTACTTACAAGATTATTATAATTATTTTTATACTTTTCTAACGAAGCATTTGCTTTATTCATATAAGTATTCATTGCTTCTGTTGTATATTTATTATAAGCGTCCTCGTAATTTTTAGCCGCTTGTGAATACTTTTCACTTTCTGCGTTAGTTTTCTGTCCCATCTATTCAAATCTCCTATTAATATACATTTGTAATTCTGGTATAGTTCCAATCATCATTTGATAAAGTATCATAAAATGTTTCTTCCGCTTTTTCATAAGATAACTGTAATCCACTAATGTCTGAGCCTTGCTTTATCTTGAAAGATATTGCCAACAAATATGCCATTAATGTAAAATACATTTGATTAGGAAAATTTAATTCAGTATCGTCAAAAAATGATGTTACATAATATCCGTTTAATTCTTGCGTTAAATATCCATATCCAGTATTGTCGTCGAATTTTATTACATCGATTATACAGTCATTCTTTATGATTTCTTGATAATCACCGTTGTAATTTACATCTACAACATAATTTGAATCCGTCGTAATTATTACGGATTCGTTATTTTGGTAAAAATGTTTTGGATTTTGCTTTAATTCGATTTCTTTATCGTCTATTTTTACTTTATCTGTTTTATAAATAAAATGTTTCAAATCGTCCGAAAACATAATCAAATCTACCTTATCTTTTATTGCAGGTAAATCGTTATAAGCAATGGAATTATTTTCGACCATTAGTAATTTTGAATCATTATACAAAAACATTCTGGACTTAAAAGAAGCAGGTATATAAACAGTTTCTATTGTTTTTCCAGTTTTTAAGTTAAACAAATAATATTTATCATCTTTTGTTACAACGTAATCGTCTGCGACGTGAATTAATTTATTTCCGTTTAATTCTACGTTTATGTTATTGTCATTTAGATTGTTTAACATTAATCCTGTTAATTCGTTGTTGTTATATATACCTGTTATAATCCAATCATTATGCATTGCTAATACATTATCAAAAGGAATACTTAATTTTTCTGAAGGAAATGTTAAAGTTACCGGCGTAGGATAGTATTCAATTGAAATGCTGCCACCAGAATAATGTCCGTTAATCTTTAATGTATTATTTATTATTTCATAAGATAAATCTTTATCATTCTGGTTTTGTGGTCTACGTTTAATCGGCTGTAAATATCCATTATTGTTTAATAATACAGCTTTTAATTGATAAAAATCTTGTGGCAAATCTATAATGCTTTTATTAGTATTTATATATCTTAAAAAAGCATTGTCACCTTTATTTATTAGCTTTTGGTAAAGAGCTACATACGATTCATTTAATAAAGCAATTTTTTCATTAAAAGATATGAAATCACTGTTTTCTAAATCCGCAATTTGAGTAGCCCTTTTTATTATATCACTGCTTGTATAAGTAATCATTCCTCTTCCTCATCATCTATTATTTAGTGAAAACATACAACATAACTTTTTTATTATCAATTCTATGATACTTTATCATATCATTATCTTTATTTTAAATGTTGTATTTACTATTTTGCACAGTTTCTGGAGTTTCTGAAATCTGTAAAGAAGCTATGGCAAAATCCGATTGTAATTTTAACAAAAATCCCGTACATAATTGATGTTTAGGTTGAAATCTTATAAATAATGTTTTAGAATCCTTATCCCACATAGACGGATTAATGTTAAATGTCTTTTCTTCTGAAGTAAATGTACCTTCATTTAATGTTTTTGCAGTTAGTTTTAACTTGCCATTTTTCATATCATTATCAAATAATCTGATATATACGCAGTCATTTACAGATTTAACTGATTTTCCGTTACCATAGAATTTAGTTTCTAATATAATAGGTAAACGGTCGTAATCGTCAATTTTATTATACGATAAATAAACAACTTCAGTTTCTGTAGTTAAACATAAACCATCTCTTAACGGAAAACAGTCTATGTATTTCTGGTCTTCTAATCTGCTTAATTGATTATCGGTAAATAAATACAATTTATTATCTGCTACAATATAAATGCTCATTGTATTAGGATTGTATCCGTTTGCAGTAATATTTTCTATTTCGTCTGCCTGAATAATTGGGTTTAATGTATTATCACCTGTAAATGAATAAAATGTTTTATTAGTATTACTCCAAAATAATGCTTGATATGGCGTATATCCGATTAATTTCATATCATCGATATTTATAATTGCAGAAATTAATCCACTATTACTGTCGTATTGGTAAATAACCCGATTTATTATTACAAATGGTCTACCTTGAATAATAAATGCGTCTGTAATTCCCTCTAATGCAGAAGTTAATAGATATCCAAAAACCGGGTTACTTGAACTAACGTATAACTGCATAAACGATTCATTATTTTCTTGTATAATTCCTTGATTAGTAAAGCCATTTTTAAATTCTGCAAAAACGCTTGGAATATATATAGGTTCTTCTGTAATCGGATAATAAGTATTTTCCAGCGACCTTCTATAAAAGAAATATGTTTCAGTACCTTTATAAGTTGCAAGGTATTTTGCATTTACGCCGTCTTCAACTTTACTGTAATATAAATCTACATAATCGCTGCCATAACAATTACAGCTTAAAGCCACCCATCCAGTGCTGTCGTCTTCGCTATATTGATATCCGTCCATCATTTCAAAATTTGGACAATTAAAGCCTGTACTTGTCATAAACAAATTTGAAATTGATGTAGCATTTAATGATGTATAATTGGCATTTATACCAGAACCCCTTACAAATGGTACACAATATCTTGCAATGAAATCGGAAATATTAGAAGTAGGGGCACCAGAAGTTGTAGGACTATTTGCCGTTCTGTTACAAAATACGCATCTGTCATTATAATCGGAAGCAAAATGAATTGGCTGCATTTTTAATGTATCATAAGCGTTAAAATATGCATATGAATTAAGAACGATATATCTGTCATTCCAAATAGTTAAACTTGGCGTATTTGTTTTTGATATTTTATAAAAGTTTTTATCTATACCTCGATAACCTAAAAAACCACCGCAATTGTAAATTGGACTGTTTTCATCTACAGTACCAAAAGTGGTTAATAATGTACCATTAGATTTATCTTGGTAATCTTGTGCAATTGATATGCCTTGTAAATCACCATTATTATAAAGTAATCTGAATCCTTCCCCAATATCTACGCAATGTCCGTGTATCGGAAATCCGTCGCTGTCAATTGTAAT
The DNA here is from genome assembly GCA_016296945.1 of Bacilli bacterium. Classification (GTDB taxonomy): domain Bacteria; phylum Bacillota_I; class Bacilli_A; order ML615J-28; family CAG-698; genus CAG-698. Next base: position 16,543 of record JAEDHQ010000030.1, read on the forward strand.
CCCATCCAGATAAAACTTGACAGAACTATTTAATTCTATTACTTTATATCCAGGATTATTTTCATAAGGTTTATATCTGTCAGTTAATTGTTCTGTATATTCAGGTACATATCTGTAATCTTGTTCCCCTTTTATAATTGGCTTACGAATATGTTCATTTCCGTTTGTATTGCTTATAGCTGTACCATCACTTAACAAAATCGAATATCCTAAATACGGATTTTCAAAACATACAAAATCACCAGCATTTACAGAAGGTCTAACTATTCCATTTGACGTAATGTAATTATTATTTAATGTAACAGTTAATTCTCCACCAGAATCCAAATTATTCAAATGCGTTACTTTACCGAAATTATAATATCTTCCAGAACTGTCCAATGCTTTATTATCAAATAATGTAACGGTTCCGTCCCTACAAATATGAACTGCTTTTTGCTGAGATTGATCGTATCTATAAGTCGTAATTGTATTTCCACTTTCGTCTTTTATGTAAATGCAATTTACCTTCCTATCAGTAGGAAAAACATTATTATTCCATGTGTGAAATTCATAGTCAGTTTTATATACCAGCGTCTCTAATCCTTGATTATCTACATAAACAAAATATCCTTTTATGTTCCTGCCATTTCCTATATTTACGCCCATTGCAGAATTGCCTACAACCGCTGCATATCCGTAATCACTTCTACCATGGTTTTTAACTCGGACGCACATTTTAATGTCCTGCCCGTCCCTATATTTCACCCTCCATGGTCTGGCGCTTAATGCATTAGCTACTAAATTTCCGTTTTTATCAACAATTGCGGCTGTATCATTGTTGTCCCAACATAACATATCACCGTCACTATTATCTACATAGCACAAAACAGTAGGAAAGCTTGGATTACCAGAATATTTTATTTTTTCTTTGGTTACAAATTTATTTTCCAAGTTTAATAATAATTTTGGCTCAGAGTCTTTTTTCCTTTGCATGTATAGATTATTATCGTCGCCAGTAAAATATATCGAACCATCTGGTGCAATATATCTATTATTATAATGTACTTGGACATTTTTTTTGTAAAAAGGAGATAAAACATCTCCATAAAATACCGAATTATTTTTATTAAAACCTGTATAGTTCACTATGTCTGCATCGAACTTATTCAAACACAATTCCTGTGTTTGTAATGGAATTTCATGTATATTTGCGTTTTGATTTGCCATATATTTTTAATCTCCTTTTTTATTTTTAAGCCATCTATTAACTATTAAAAGTACCACAGTAACCTCTACCTATATTCCATTAACTTATATTTGTCGGTTCAGTTATAGTTTCTGTAATACTTGGATAATCTGGATTCATTAAGTGTCTTTAACTCAGATACCCTTTTACGGATTTCTTCTTCTGTAATCATAATGTATTAGTGATTGGGGTGATGCAAGTGTTCTGCCCGCATTGAAACACCTCACCTTATTGGATTTTACTTTCAAGGGCTGCAACCCTGTTTTCAAGTGCGGTTATGTTCGGAGCGATGATGTTTCCTGCCGTTTTTATACCTCTTGATGAATATGCCCCGTTTGAAATTGTGCTTTGCGGAGTAAACTCTATCTGAACGTTAGTATTGCTTCCGCCGAAATAGTTTGTACCGACTGTATAAACTTCTGCACTACCATCCCCAAAAGTAAAATCGGAAGTGTTGAGTTGTGGCACGGCATCTTTTGTAAATACATCGTACTGTAAACCACCACGAAGCCAGATAGCCCATCCACCCCATGTAACTCCAAATCCTATACTGCCTATTGTAATTTCATAATTAGAATAACAGGCATATTCTCTAATGTTTAGTGTTCTAGGACAGTCACTCCATCCGTAAGTAGATATGTCAAAATGTATTCTGTTCTGGTTGTACGGGTCTGTACCCAGTACTTGCGGCGAATGTATTGCGACTTCTGCGAACTGATTTGCAGTATAAAAAAACACCGGATAAAAATTATCCGTACTTAGAGCAGACAGGTCTAATATCTGATGACACATATTTCTTGCACTATCCGCAATTCCTGCTGTGTTTGCTTTTCCACTATAATTACTTGCAGTAAGTCCTAAAACAGATGAAATTTTGCCTTTGATGTATTCCCAAACACGTGAGAACTTTCTTTTATATGGAACATTGGTTGCATTTGTATCAGCAAAACCGTTATCAGAAGCGTATGAAGAAACAAACATAGTACCGTCTGTTACAACGTCATTTCCTTCTTCAAGTACACCAACAAATGCTTTATTTATATCTGCTTGTGTAGTCTGTCCAGTTCCGCCTCTTGCAACTGCTAATGTTCCACTTGTTATATCAGCTGCACTGTGATTATGAGACGTATTTGCTTTTCCACTTAATCCGTTTGTCAATTCAGATTTAGTTGTATATGTATCTGTAATTACATTACCACTTGCGTCTTGCGTTGCTTTTGTTGCAATATCCGCATATCCAGCGTGAACCGCATTTTCTGTTTCAGAAGTATATTTTGCAGTATCTGCTGTTTTAGCGTGGTCTGCTTCTTTTGCTTTACCAGCTTCATCGGCATATTCTACTTTGCCTGGAAATTCTATATCATCCTCTTTTAATTGATTCTTGCTTAATATGCCTATTTTATGTTGCAACTGCTTTATTTGATTTTGTAAATCTATAATTGCAGCATTTATGCTTTTCGTAGAATTATCATTAATTGTCATCTTCTTCTCCTAAGCCATTAATCCAATTTGGCAATGTTTGTGCCCTTGAATCTTCTGCTTCTTTTTTATTCTTACTTTCATTACCAGAATCTTCTCCACAGTCATA
>JAEDHQ010000031.1 GCA_016296945.1 Bacilli bacterium
AAGATTGGTTAACTGAAATTCAAGTTCCGATTAAATAAAAAAGGAGAAATTGTATGCTACATTATATGAAATTATGGAATGATTCCTTTCAAGCAATTAAAGATGGTTCAAAAACAATTGAGATGCGATTAAATGATGAGAAAAGATCAATAATAACTTGTGATGATATTATTGTCTTTAAAAATGTAAAAACAAATGAAGAGATAAAGTGTCTTGTTATAAATATTTATAAATATGAAAACTTTATCGAATTGTATAAGAATCACGATAAATTATCTATTGGTTACAAGGAAAATGAAGATGCAGATCCAAAAGATATGCTTAGTTACTACACTATTGAAAATATAACTAAATATGGTGTATTAGGAATTGAAGTGAAAGTAGTAGAATAGTGTACTTATAAGTCTTGATATCATCAGATATTAAGACCCTTTTTATTATTAAATGTGATACGTGTGAAAAATATAAACCAAAGAGAATAAAATAAGGACTAATAAATATGCGCATTATAAACATAAAGAAATTATATAGACAAAATAATAAAAAATGTATGGATCAAAAATTTGTTTTTATTTTTAATTTATGATAATATATATTAAAGTTTATTGAATAGAAAGAGAAATAAACAAAGGTTTAAAGGGAGAGAAGATATGAAAATAACATTTATTTGCGATGTTTTAGGTCAAGAAAACAATGGAACAACCATAGCCGCAATGAACCTAATTCGCAGCTTAAAAGAAAAGGGACACGACTTAAAAGTTGTGTGTATGGATAAAGATAAGGAAAATCTTGAAGGATTTTATATTGTTCCGGAAATGAATTTATTATTTTTGAATCCGATAATCCATCGTAATGGTGTATCACTTGCGAGAACTGACAAGAAAATTTTGTATGACGTAATCAAAGATTGTGACATAGTTCATTTGTTATTGCCTTTTCCTCTATCTATTAGTGCACTTAAAATAGCAAGGGAAATGCATAAACCAGTGACAGCAAGCTTTCATTGTCAAGCAGAAAATTTTACTGTTCATTTATGGCTTGATCGCCAAGAATGGGCAAATAATTTTGTTTATAAGTTTTTCTATAAACATGTTTATTCAAAAGTAGATGCAATTCATTATCCAACAAATTTTATTCGTGGCGTTTTTGAAGAACACTTTGGTCCAACAAATGGTTATGTAATTAGTAATGGTGTCAATGATATCTATAGACGAAATCGAGTTGATAAACCAGAGCACTTAAAAGATAAGTTTGTAGTTCTATCAATTGGTAGATTATGTGGTGAAAAGAAACATGATATCTTAATGAAAGGCATTGCAAATAGTAAATATAAAGACAAGATTCATTTAATAATTGCTGGAAAAGGTCCTAATTATAAAAGTTTAGATAAACTTGGTAAAAAACTAGGAATTAGTTTTGAAATGAATTTTTATTCACGAAAAGATTTAGTTAATGTTATTAATTATGCAGACTTATATTGCCATTCTGCAGAAGTAGAAATCGAAGCAATTTCTTGTATTGAAGCAATTAGTTGCGGATTAGTTGCAGTGATTGCAGATTCTAAGAAAAGTGCTACAAGAGCTTTCGCACTTGATGAAAAATGTTTATTTAAGAATCTTGATTTTCTCGATTTGGCAAAAAAGTTAGATTATTGGATTGAACACGATAAAGAAAGAGAAGAATATAGTGAAAAATATTTACAAACAGCATTTAGTTTTGATCAAAGTTATTGTATGGATCAAATGGAAAAAATGCTAATAGAAGTATATGAGGGTCATCGCCATGGAGCCTAAAAAAACAATATATTATTCTGACCCTTTAAATGACGATTTCGCAAATAATAACATTTTAACAAAAAATATAAAATCAGATTTTAAATATATACATAGCAATCCTTTATGGAGAATGGCTTCATTTGTTTTATATTTTGGAGTTGCTAAACCATTGGTTACAGCGTTTACAAAAATTATATTTCATCAAAAAACAGTCAATAAAAAATGTTTAAAAGAAGCAAAAAAAAATGGAGCTTTCGTCTATCTTAATCATACAAATTCATTCTTTGATGCGTTTATTCCTAACTACTTATGTTTCTTTAAGCGTAATTATATTATTACAAGTCCTGATGCAACGAGTATTCCATTTATTCGAAACATCGTTCAAATGTTAGGAGCAATTCCTGTTGCTTCTGATCCGTCAATGATGAAAAAAATGTATGAATGTATCAAGGATAGAAGTAAAGATGAGGCAATAATATCAATTTATCCTGAAGCTCATATTTGGCCATATTATACGGGAATTAGGCCATTTGTGGCTAATTCATTTCGCTATCCAGTGAAACTAGATAAACCAGTTTATGCTGTGACAAATTGTTATCAAAAAAGAAAATTTGGTAAGTTCCCGAAAGTAGTTACATATGTTGATGGTCCTTTTTATTCAAAAGAAGAATTAAACTTTTCTGAGAATATGAATTATTTACGTAATCAAGTTTATGATAAAATGATAGAAAGAAGCACTCAACATTCTACTTATAATTATTATGAATATAAACCTGTTGAAGAGAAAGAAATTGGATAAAATACTTAGGACATACCTAAGTTTTTGTTTTGGTATGTTTACGGAAGAGATTGAATATTTTGATAAAATATCTTTTTTATAAAGTTTTCTTATGGTATCATATACTAATATAAAAAGATTCCAACAATAAGGAGAAGATATGAACGCAGATTTTAAGATAAATAATATAATAATAGAAACTGAAAGAATTATTTTAAGAGCATTTAAAGAAGAAGATTTAAATGACTTCTATGAATATGCTTCCGTTGAAGGGGTTGGAGAAATGGCGGGATGGCTTCATCACAAATCAATTTCGGAATCAAAAAAAATTCTTGAAATGTTTATCACTCATGATAAAACTTTCGCAATTGTCTATAAAGAAAACAATAAAGTGATTGGTTCTATAGGAATTGAAAAATATGAAATGGAAGATAAATTAAGTGAATTTAATAACTATAGAGGAAGAGAAATCGGCTTTGTTTTGAGTAAAGATTATTGGGGTAGAGGATTAATGCCAGAAACAGTAAAAGCAGTAATAGACTATTTATTTAATAAACTAGATTTAGATTTTCTATTATGCGGACATTTCAATTATAATACTCAATCTAAGCGTGTGCAAGAAAAATGTGGATTTGTGCCTTATCGAACATTATTAATGGATACACGATTAAAAACTAAAGAACAAGGGACTTTAAATATTTTATTAAATCCTCATAAAAATATCAAACTTATTTTTTCACATCCAGAAACTCTTATTTATAACGGGTAGTTATAATAGGAAAATTTCAAATGGTAAACTTAAAAAAATATGGATTGAATTATTTAAAAAATGTAATTGAATAATTGATTGATTTTTGGTATACTATTTATAGTATGATTTTATAGATAAAACTATTAAAATTAACTAAGCAATACCTGTTTATAAATGGAGGATATATATGAGTAATACATTTAATAATAATGAAAGATATTCAATGAATTGTAATTTAGCACAAATGCTTAAAGGTGGCGTAATTATGGATGTTACAAATCCAGAACAAGCAAAGATAGCTGAAGAAGCTGGTGCTTGTGCAGTCATGGCATTAGAAAAAATCCCTGCTGATATTAGAAAAGTTGGTGGAGTAGCTAGAATGAGTGATCCTAAACTAATAAAAGAAATACAAGCAGCAGTTTCTATTCCTGTGATGGCAAAATGTCGTATAGGACATTTTGTGGAGGCACAAATTCTAGAATCATTGGAAATAGATTATATTGATGAAAGTGAAGTGTTATCACCTGCTGATGATAAGTATCATATTGACAAAAATCAATTTAAAGTCCCTTTTGTTTGTGGAGCAAAAGATTTAGGCGAAGCATTAAGAAGAATTAATGAGGGAGCTGCAATGATTCGTACAAAAGGAGAACCAGGAACTGGTGATGTTATTCAAGCAGTAAGACATATGCGTTTGATGCAATCAGAAATCAGAAGAATTGCATCAATGAATAAAGAAGAATTATATGATGTTGCTAAAGAATTAAGAGTTCCTTACGACTTGGTTTTATATGTTCATGACAATCGTCGTTTACCAGTTGTGAACTTTGCTGCTGGTGGTGTTGCTACACCTGCTGATGCGGCACTGATGATGCAACTTGGTGCTGAAGGTGTTTTTGTTGGTTCTGGTATTTTTAAATCAGGAGATCCAAAGAAACGTGCTGCTGCAATTGTCAAAGCAGTTACAAACTATAATGATCCAAAAGTATTAGCTGAGGTATCAGAAGACTTAGGTGAAGCTATGGTTGGTATCAATGAAAGTGAAATTCAGTTATTAATGGCTGAAAGAGGTAAATAATGAGAATTGCCGTATTAGCTTTACAAGGCGCTTTTATTGAACATGAAAATATCTTAAAAAAGCTTGGTATAGAATATTTTGAAATCAGACAAAAAAAAGATGCTCTAGAAGAATTTGACGGATTAATAATTCCTGGAGGCGAAAGTACAGCCCAAGGTAAATTGCTGCATGATTTAGGAATTTTTGATATTCTTAAAGAAAAAATTTTAAAGGGTTTACCAGTATTTGGCACATGTGCCGGATTAATAATGCTTGCTAAGAAAATAGATAATGATAATCGAGTTCATTTTGGTACTATGGATATTGAAGTGGTTAGAAATGCTTATGGCCGCCAATTGGGTAGTTTTACTGTCATTGATAAATTTGCGAATGAAGATATTCCAATGGTTTTTATTAGAGCACCATATATAAAAAAAATAAATGAAAGTTGCCAAGTGTTATCAGTAGTTGATGAAAGAATTGTTGCGGCAAGATCTAATAATCAATTAGTTACAGCTTTTCATCCTGAATTAACTAATAATACAACAGTTCATCAATATTTTATTTCAATGGTTAAAGATTATAAAAATGCTAAATGTTAGTTACAAAAATAATATATATTAAGTTAGTAAATGTTTTATCAAAAACTTTACTAACTTTTTTTATTAAAAATATTAATCATATTTTAAAAAATATGATATAATTAGTTAAGGAGGCAAAAATTTATGAGTATGATTATTACGATTGGTCGTGAATTTGGTAGTGGTGGTAGAGAACTAGGCAAACGAATCGCTGAACAACTTGGAATTGCTTATTATGATAAAGAAATTGTTATGGAAATATCTAAAAAAACAGATTTAGCTTATGATTATGTTCACCAAATTGTGGAACAAAAACCAATAGTTTATTATCCTATTACAATCGGAACATCATTTAGTGCTGTTGGAACAAATGTTAATAAGAATAGTACATCAATTTATGTAGAACAAAGTAATGTTATTAAAGAAATGGCACAAAAATCTGATTGTGTTATTGTTGGTCGCTGTGCTGATTATATTTTAAAAGATATGAATCCTTTTAGAATCTTTGTTTATTCTGATATGCCATCAAAAATTAAAAGATGCCGTGAGAAAGGCGAAGTCGATCAAAATCTGAATGATCGTAAACTAGCGAGAATGATAAAAGGAATTGATAGAAACAGAAGTCGTTATTATGAATTCTATACTTCTTTAAAATGGGGAGATCCTCTAAATTATGATTTAATGATTAACACTTCTAATAAGACAATAAAAGAAGTGGTTAATGAAATAGTTAAGATTGTGAAATAAAATATTTAATAAAAATGTGCAAAAGTATTACCTTTATATTGAAATGGGTAATTTACTTTGGCACATTGTTTTTTTAACTTATAAATAGTATAATTATTATGAGTTATAAACATGGAGCATTATATGAAATTAAAATTCAAAAATTTAAAATATTCATTTCGTTGCTTAAGTGTATTAATCAAATACCATCCTTGGTTTTTGTTTGCACAAATAGTTTCAATGATTTGTTTGGTAATTAAAACATTAATTCCCATTAATGTAGTTTCAAAAATCGTTGAAGCTTTTAATGGATCAATGTCTGAAGAACAAATTTATGTTATTGTCTTAACAGATATTTTAGTTTTGATTGTTGTTAGCATTGTTAATCTAATAGTGGATTTTTTGATGAGTTATATCAATTCTCATTTTACGCTAGCATTCTCTACTGTTCTATTTGGGAAATTAGAATCTATTGATTATGAATTTCATGAAAGTCCTAATTTTCTTGATAATTATACAAGAGCTTTAGATAATGGCGCAGAAAAAATTTATGTTGTTGCCTTGCACCAAATGACATTAATCAAAACACTAATTCAAAGTATAGCCGTTTTTGTTATAATTTTACAAATTCATTATTTTGCCCTTATCTATGCTTTAGTGATAGCATTAGTTTATGCAATTGTAAGAAGAAAAATAGGTGAATACAATTTTCAAATGATGACAGAGCGTCGTCCTCTAATTCGTAAAAGAATGTATATTCGAAGAACTTATTACGTGAAAGATGCGATTCCGGATATTAAAACTACTGATGTTGGTAGCTTATTACTAGATGAAAATAAAGAATTAATTGATGGAGAAATAGAAGTATTTAAAAAGTATAGTTTTAAGATTACTTTTGTAGAAGCGTTTTGCAATTTTATTATGGCTTCAATTTATCCTGTTATTTTAGGACTTGCCTGTTATTTTTCTTTACAAACAAAAGATGTTAATGTTTTAGCAACTATAACTGTAGCGGCAACTACTCTTTCAAATCTAATAAAATCATTTACTGATACTCTTACAAATATTCAAATAGAAGCACTGGAAGCGAAAGTTGCTTTTGAAGTTCTCGATATGGATTCTGTTATCGAAAATGGTAAGGGTGAATGGTTAGAAGAAGATTTTGAAAAGCTAGAAGTAAAAAATGCAGTGTTTTCATATCCTGATAAAGTAGCTTTAGATGGAATAAATATTTCCGTGAATAAAGGTGAAAAAATCGCTATTGTCGGCGCAAATGGTGCTGGAAAAACAACACTTGTAAAAATGCTCTTACGCTTGTATGATGTGAGTTCTGGTTGTATATTATTTAACGGTAAAAATTATAAAGATATTAATCCTAAATCATTAAGAAAATATGTCGGTGCAGTTTTTCAAAATAATGAAGATTATAGTGTTACTATAGCAGAAAATGTTTTACTACGTAAAATGGAAACTGAAGAAGATGAAAAACTAGTAATTGACGCTTTAAAATTTGGTGATTTGTATGATTATGTTATGACATTACCAGAAGGTATTAATACAATGGTTACTAGAGAGTTTAGAAGGGAAGGTACAATCTTTTCAGGCGGTCAAAAACAAAAACTAGCTGTTGCCAGGGGCTATGCTCAAAACTATCAACTATTTATTTTGGATGAGCCATCTAGTGCCCTTGATCCATTAGCAGAAACAAGAATGTATCATAATATGCTTGAACTTGGAAATAATAAAACATTAATTTTTATTTCTCATCGTTTAAGTGCAACTGCTAATGTTGATAGAATTTATTTAATCGAGAATGGAAAAGTAGTTGAAGCAGGAAGTCATAATGAGTTAATGCAAATCGAGAATGGACGCTATCGTAAAATGTTTACTTCACAATCAGAAAAGTATATTGAGGATTAAGTTATGTTTAAAGATTTAATGAAAAATTTTCAAATCGGAAAGTATGTTTTCAAGTTCTGTCCATGGTATATCTTTTATTCAATAGTATTTATTATTTGTAGTACTCTTCAAGCTTTAGCTAAAGTATATTTAATAGAATATTTTATTGAAGTTGTAGAAGATGCTGTGAAAAATAAAGTAAATCCGTTAGATGATTTTCCCAAAGTATTATTCTCATTAGCATTATATTTGCTATTAATATTAGTTGTTACCTTATATAAATCTTACTATAATCAAGTGATAAAAAGAAAATATCGTATTATATTTATAGGTTCAGTTAGCAATGTAATGTATAATAAAGCGCGATTAGTCGATTATGCTGATTTTGATAATCCAGAATTTTATGATATTTATTCACGAGCAATCAGAGATGGACAAACTAGGGGAATGGTTGTATATGAAGATTTTATAAATTTCATTGCTTCAATTGTGAATACAATTGCCTTAGGAACATATATTGTTGTTGGGGATTCAATCTTAATTGCTGTTGTTTTGATATCTGTTATTGTGAGAATTATCATAGCGGATACAGTGAATAAAAATCGTCATCGTTTCGATAAAGAAACAGAGATTGATCGTCGTGTCTATGGTTATGTTAACAGAACTTTTTACCAACAAAGATTTGCGGCAGAAATTAAATCCACAATTGTTAGTGATTTATTGATTGAAAAATGTAATGAAGCACAAAAAAGAATTGATCAGAAATTTATTCAAAGAAATCGAAGCAATACAATTCTAAATTCAATTTCTACAATCATTACAAATCTTTTTGAGCATGGAATAATTTATTGCTATTTAGTATATAAATTATTTAGAGGATTAACAATTTCAAAGCTTTCATCGATGCTTAATGCGGCAACGCAATTTAGTTCTAACTTTTATGATGCGGCATCATTTCTTAACAAGGTTAAGTTAAATGCCTTATATATTGATTATTTCTTAGATTTCATGAAATATCAACCAACATTAGAAAATCTTGGAACAAAGGATTTGGATGAACCTTTTGAACGTTTGAAGATTGATAATGTTACATTTAGTTATCCAGGAACTGACTTTAATGCTTTAGATAATATTAATTTAGAAATTAAGCGTGGGGAAAAACTGGCTATTGTTGGATTAAACGGTGCTGGTAAAACTACATTAATTAAATTGCTGTTAAAGTTTTATAACCCAAATGTTGGTGATATTTATTTTAATAATCAAGCAATCAGAGATATAAAAGAAAATGTTATTCGTCGCAAATATTCAATTGTTTTTCAAGACTTTCGATTATATGATGTAACAATTGCTGAAAATATTTTAATGCATCCAGTTCATTTGTTGGAAGATGAAAAAAAAGTATGGGATGCTTTAGATAAAGTTAATCTAAAAGAAAAAGTTAGTGCTTTACCTGAAGGTATTAATACTTTATATAGTCGTGAGTTTAATGGAGTGGAATTTTCAGGTGGTGAAAGGCAAAAACTAGCGATTGCGAGAGTGTTTGCATCGAATGCTGATATTTATATTTTAGATGAGCCAACAAGTAGTCTTGATCCAATAGCGGAACATGAAATCAATCAATTACTAATGGAGAAAGCAGAAGGAAAAACAATAATTGTTATTGCTCATCGTTTGTCAACAGTAGTAGATGCTAATCGAATTATCTTAATAGAATATGGTAAGATAATTGAAGAAGGAACGCATCATCAATTATTAATGCAACAAGGCAAATATTACAAAATGTTCTCAACGCAAGCAGCGTTATATCGTAGGAATGAAAAAAATTAGAAGGAATCAAAAATAAATATTTTTGAAAATATGAGCACGTTTTCATGAAAATAGTAAACATTTTCATTAATTACATTTATTTTATTGTAGTATAATATAAATGTAAGGAGGCGAGAAATATGTTTACATTAATAATTTTTGTATTATTTTCATTCGCTATAAGTGGATGGGCTTTAGTTGATGCTCGTAAAACAAATTTCAAAAGTATGAATGATCATACTGAGTCTTCAATTAAATGTTCTGAGATTGATTACGAAATTTGTGATAAATTAAAGACTATTTAAAATGAAGCTTACGCTTCAACAAAGCATGTTTATAATATAAGCTAGTTTTAGGTAGATTATCTTAAAACTAGCTTTTTTTAAAAAATGAATAAAAAGTATAAAGAAAAAATTTTGAAAATGAGTGCTTTGATTTATTGCATAAAAATCAAAAATATGGTATAATAAATTGCGGAATATGGGTATTTTATAGTTTACATATTTTGCAATAAATTTTTGGTAATAATATACAAAAGATAGATAGAAGGAGAAAAATATGGGTGTTAAAATAGTTGATACTGTTTTGCGTGATGGACATCAATCTTTGTTCGCAACACGTATGACTACAGATGAAGTATTGAGTGCTTTAGAAGAACTTGATAATGCAGGCTATTATGCATTAGAAGTTTGGGGTGGTGCAACATTTGATTCATGTTTACGTTTCCTAGATGAAGATCCATGGGAAAGATTAAGAAAAATCCGTGCTGTTTGTAAAAATACAAAATTACAAATGTTATTCCGTGGCCAAAATATTTTAGGATATCGTCATTATGCTGATGATGTTGTTGATATGTTTGTTAAGAAGTCTTTAGAGAATGGAATAGATATTATTCGTATTTTCGATGCTTTAAATGACATTAGAAATTTAAGATGTGCAGTTGAAAGCACAAAGAAATATGGGGGACACTGTCAAATAGCTTTAAGTTATACAACAAGTCCAATCCATACTGTAGATTATTATGTTGAATTAGCAAAAGAAATTGAAAAAATGGGCGCAGACTCTTTATGTATTAAAGATATGGCTGGTGTTTTATTACCAAATGATGCTTATGAATTAATTTCTAAATTAAAAGCTAATACTAAGTTACCAATTGAATTACATTCACATTGCACTGGTGGTATTTGTGAAATGACTTATATGAATGCTATTGCAGCTGGTGTTGATATCATTGATACAGCATTATCACCATTATCTGGTGGTACAAGTCAACCTTCAACAGAATCTTTCCAATATGCTTTAGCAGGTACTGAATTTGATCCTGGTTTAAATATTGAATTGCTTAAAAAAGCAGCTGAAAAGATGACTAAGGTTAAAGACAAATATATTGCTAATGGATTGCTAAATCCTAAAGCTTTAACTGTTAATCCAAGTATCTTAAAATACCAAGTTCCTGGTGGTATGCTTTCTAATTTAATGAATCAATTAAAAGGTCAAGGAGCTATGGACAAATATGAAGAAGTATTAAACGAAGTTCCTCGTGTTAGAAAAGATTTAGGTTACCCTCCACTAGTAACACCATTATCACAAATGGTAGGTACTCAAGCAGTTATGAATGTAATTGCTGGTGAAAGATATAAAATGTGTCCAAAAGAAATTTTTGATTATGTTACTGGTCGTTATGGAAAGAGTCCTGGCATTATTGATCCAGCAATAAAGAAAAAGATTTTAAATGGTAAAGAAGTTACTACAATTTCTCATCGTCCTGCTGATGATATTGCTCCAGAATTTGAAGCACTTAAAGAAAAGTATAAAGATCTATGTAAATCTGATGAGGATGTATTATCTTGTGCTTTATTTGAAAACATCGCAGTTAAATTCTTAGAAAAGAGAAATAACCCACAACCTGAAGTAGAAGTTGTTGAGGTTAATTTATATGTATAGGAAGGTAATATTATGAATTGGTTATTACGTTTAGCAATCTATAATCCAGATCAAGGCATTTATGATAATGCGGCTGAGTTAGGATTTGGAAAAGCATTACTTGTTTCCTTAATTGCCATTGTACTAGTATTCTTAGTATTATGTGCTATTATTGGTGCAGTAAAATTAATGCAATATATTTATGATAAATTAGGAAAGAAAGAACAAGCACAAGTTGCTTCTGCTCCTGTTGCACAAACTGCACCTAAAAAAGTTGAAATTACTGATGAAGATATGATGGTAGCTGCTTTAATTGCTACAATTGATTATACTAGTGAAACTAAAAAAGATGTAAAAGTTAAATCTATAAGAAGAATTGGATAGGAGATAAAAATTATGAAAATTTATAAAGTAAAAGTTAACGGTAAAGTTTATGAAGTTGAATTAGAAAGTGTTTCTGAAGTTCAAGGATCTATCAAAGCTGATGCATTAAAAGCTGAAGCTGCAGCTCCAACTGCTCCTGTTGCTACTGGTGCAGGCGTTGAAGTTAAAGCTCCAATGCAAGGAAAAATTTTAGATGTTAAAGTTAAAGTTGGCGATGCTGTAAAAAAAGGTGCAGTACTTGCAATTTTAGAGGCTATGAAATTAGAAAACGAAATCGTTGCTCCTCAAGATGGAACAGTTACAGCTGTAGTAGTTAACAAAGATCAAACTGTTAACAATAATGATTTATTAGTAGTGATTGGGTAATCAATTATGTTAAAAGAAATGTGGGAATTGCTAGTAGAATTTGCCCAACATTCTGGTATCGCTCAATTCTTTGCGGAAGGCGGCTGGAAAAATGTCATCATGATTGGTATTGCAATTCTACTATTATGCTTAGCTATTTTTAAAAATGTTGAACCATATTTACTATTACCAATTGCATTTGGGATGCTAATGGTCAACTTACCTTTAGGTGGAGTTTTTGAAAAGACATTAGATCCTGTAACTGGTGAATATGCTTATAGTGGATTACTTGGTGTTTTATATGTTGGTGTCAAAAAAGGAATATATCCTTGTTTGATATTTATGGGGATTGGGGCAACTACTGATTTTGGACCATTAATTGCTAATCCTAAGAGTATGCTTTTAGGTGCTGCAGCACAAATTGGTATTTTTATCACATTCCTAGGTGCTTTATTGTTAGGATTTACTAATGCTGAAGCTAGTTCAATTGGTATCATTGGTGGAGCTGATGGCCCTACAGCAATCTTAGTTACTACTAAACTTGCTGACCATTTATTGCCTGCAATATCAGTCGCTGCATATTCTTATATGGCGCTAGTTCCTGTGATTCAACCTCCAATTATTAGAAGATTAACTACTAAGAAAGAACGTCAAATTAAGATGACACAATTAAGACCTGTTTCTAAGACAGAAAAAATTATTTTCCCAATCTTAGTTACTACAGTTGTATGTTTGATAATTCCTGATTGTGTTCCATTAATTGGATGTTTAATGTTAGGTAATTTAATTAAAGAATCTGGCGTTGTTCCAAACTTAGTAAATGCTGCTGGTAACTATATTCTTTATATCGTTACAATATTATTAGGTATTTGTGTTGGGGCAACTGCGAGTGCTGAAGCATTCTTGAATTGGGAAACATTAAAGATTATCTTCTTAGGTGTAATTGCCTTTGGTTTTGCAACTGCATGTGGTGTATTATTTGGTAAATTAATGTGTGTATTGTCTAAAGGAAAGATTAATCCAATGATTGGTGCTGCGGGTGTTTCTGCCGTTCCAATGGCTGCCCGTGTTGTTCAAAAAGAAGGATTAAAAGAAGATCCAACAAACTTCTTATTAATGCATGCAATGGGACCAAATGTTGCTGGCGTTATCGGTTCTGCAATCGCAGCTGGTATCTTATTAACATTATTCGGTTAAAAACATTAGATTAATCATAATATAAGTATAATAATTAAAAATAAAAATAGTTCAATAAGGAGGAACAAATATATATGAATACTTATGGTATTGAAAAACTTGGAATTATCGCTCCTAAAGCGGTTTATCGTAATTTAACACCTGCTCAATTAACTGAAGCTGCATTACGTCGTGGTGAAGGTACATTAAGCAAGACTGGTGCTTTAGTTGTTACAACTGGTAAATATACTGGTCGTTCTCCTAAGGATAAATTTATTGTTGATTCTGAAGGCGTTCATAATGAAATAGCATGGGGTAAAGTAAACCGCCCAATTAGTCGTGAAAAATTTAATGCAATTAAAGAAAAAATGTGTGCTTATTTACAAGGACGTGAAGTATTTATCTTTGATGGTTTTGCAGGTGCTGACAAAACTTATACTAAGAAATTCCGCGTTATTAATGAATTAGCAAGTCAAAATATGTTTATTCACCAATTATTAATTCGTCCAACTGCTGAAGAATTAGCTAACTATGGTGAAGCTGATTACACAATCATTTGTGCTCCAGGATTCAAATGCGTTCCTGAAATTGATGGTACTAATAGTGAAGCTTGTATCGCTATCGATTATGAAGCACATATGATTATTATTGCTGGTTCTCAATATTCTGGTGAAATTAAGAAGAGCGTATTCTCTACTATGAACTACGTTATGACTAAAGCTAACGTATTACCAATGCACTGTTCAGCAAATATGGATCCTGAAACTCATGAAACAGCTGTATTCTTTGGTTTATCAGGAACTGGTAAAACTACATTATCTGCTGACCCTGCTCGTAAATTAATCGGAGATGATGAACATGGTTGGTCTCCTGATGGTGTTTTCAACTTTGAAGGTGGATGCTATGCAAAATGTATCGACTTATCTCCTGAAAAAGAACCTGATATTTATAATGCTATTAAGTTTGGTGCTTTATTAGAAAATGTAGTTATGGATCCTGAAACTAAGGAAATCGACTTCTGTGATGGTTCATTAACTGAAAATACACGTGTTGGTTATCCAGTTGATTATATCAATAACTCACAAATTCCTGGTGTTGGTGGAATTCCAAAAGTTGTAATTTTCTTAACAGCTGATGCATTTGGTGTATTGCCTCCAATCAGTCGTTTAGATAAGAATGCTGCTATGTATCATTTCGTAACAGGTTTCACTTCTAAATTAGCTGGTACTGAACGTGGTATTACTGAACCTCAACCAACATTCTCTACATTATTTGGTGAACCATTCATGCCAATGGACCCATCTGTATATGCAGAAATGTTAGGTGCTAAATTAGATAAATATGGAACTAAAGTATATTTAGTTAATACTGGATGGGCTGGTGGAAGCGCAGCAGATGGTGCTAAACGTATGAAATTAGCTTATACACGTGCTATGGTTACTGCTGCATTAAATGGTTCATTTGATTCAGTTGAATTTAAACATCATGATGTATTCAATGTAGATTATCCAGTAAGTTGTCCAAATGTTCCAGATGAAAAATTAGATGCACGCGGAATGTGGGCTGATAAAGCTGCATATGATGCACAAGCTAACAAATTAGCTCAAATGTTTGTTGAAAACTTTGCTTCTAAATATCCTAATATGCCTAAAGAAATCGTTAATGCAGGTCCTAAACCAATTAAATAATTTCTGATAGATATTAGCTTAAATTTACAAAAATAGACCACTTGAAAAAGTGGTCTTTTTATTATAGGAATTCTTTAGATTAAAGCATAATAAGTGTATGTCCAATCTTCTTGACATATAATCATTACTGATGTAAAATATATATGACATCAAAGGAGACTCTTTATGGAAAATAGTAAAATGAGAAAAGCAAGATTAGAATTAAATTTGTCACAAGATGAACTTGCAAAGAGAATTTGTGTTTCAAGACAAACGATAAATATGATTGAATGTGGAAA
Organism: Bacilli bacterium; assembly: GCA_016296945.1. Taxonomy (GTDB): domain Bacteria; phylum Bacillota_I; class Bacilli_A; order ML615J-28; family CAG-698; genus CAG-698. The sequence goes on from JAEDHQ010000031.1 coordinate 15,168, forward strand.
CTATAATCCAACATTAGCTCTATGTATTAAGATATGTAAAGAGTTAAGAAAGACTTTAGATCAATTATTTTGGGAGGAATAACCCGTTATGGGAAATAATTTTAATGATGAAAGATTAAATTTAAAAAAAGGTTTTGGATTTAAATATTCTTTATTAATTGTAGGATTGGTTTCAATAATCTATACAATAATAAAAATTATAGCTAATATTAATGATATTAAAAATCCATTTTTTATTGAAACTATTTTAATAGTTTCCCTATTAGTTATTATTCTTTTTGAAAAAATATTAATTAAAACTGAAGTAAAAGATGAAATGTATTATAATAATGTTAGCAATTATTATCAAAAATCATTTGAAGTATTCGCAATAATATTTTTAGGATCATATAGTAATTATATGCCTTATCTCTTAACAAAACAAAGCCAAATTTTTTCTGGAATTTCTTTAATGAACTTTTGTTTATTTGTATTTATCATTTTTATGTTTGTATTTATGCGATTTCAAAAAACATACGTAAACTATAATAAAGTTAAGAAAAAGAAACAAGTTTTTTAAATGATTTATTATGAAATAATATAAGGTGATAAAAATGGCAATGAAAATAATTAAATTTGATACAATCTCTTCTACTAATATTTACATAAAAGAACACTATCAAGAGTTAGAAAATCTTACATGTGTAAAAGCGTTGCATCAAACAAATGGTAAAGGTAGACTGGGGAGAACATGGGTTGATAGAAACGATTTACTCTTTTCAATCTTAATAAAAGATAATTTATATAATCCGTGTGATTATAGTTTTCTAATTGCTTCATCTATTATCAATGTATTACAAGATTTATGTCCCAAAAGCAAAGCACCTTTAGTAAAATGGCCTAATGATATTATTATTAATGATAAAAAGATTGCGGGAATATTGCTTGAAGCAGTAACTATAGAAAAAGTAGAGTGTGTAATAATTGGGGTTGGAATAAATACAAATACAAAAGATTTTAATGATGAACTTGTTTATAAAGCAAATAGTTTATCAAATATTCTTGATAAAGAAATTGATAATGATGATTTATTAGATCAGATACTTAAGCAGTTTACAATTGACTATTATAATTATATTAATCATGATAAAAGTTATAAAGAGAATATTATGTCGCATTTTTATCTAATGAATAAAGAAGTGTCTTTTGTTTACGATAATAAAAATTATAAGGGAATTGCAAAGGGAATGAATGAAAATAATGAGTTAATTGTGCAAACATCTGATGAAGTGTTTAATTTAAAATCTGGTGAAGTAACATTAACTAATTTATATAGAAAATTATAATAAAAAAATAAAATCTATCATAACTATAATTATGATAGATTTTTTTTGATATATATTTCATTAATCAAGTTTCTTTTTATTAAAAACAATAACAGACAAGATCGGAACTATTATAATATATATGATAAATAAAACGAGTCCAATAGTGCCAATATCAGATATTGAATAACCTTCACCAGTGATTGTTTTTGCATTTGTTACAATTCTACCTAAACATACTGAAGGAAAGAAAGGAAGATAAGTACAAAAAACTTTAAATCCCCCCATAGTTTCCAAAGGCATCCAACATCCCCCTAATATTCCTGATGCACTAATAATGATAGAGCAAATTCCTGGTGCACTTTTATCATTAAGTATAGTTCCAAATAGAATTCCCGCGAAAACATAGAAAATTAGAATAGGTATTTGACTAATAATCAGAAGAAGACAACTTGTGATACTTAGATAATTTTCACCTTTAATTAAGGAAATAAAAAAGCCAAATATGATTGTACAAAGTGCTTGGACTAATCCAATTATTATGCCAATAATTGCGTATCCGAGAACAAACTCATGAGGTTTCATTGGTGATGTGTAAAGTCTTTTTAATAGTACACTGGATTTATCTTTTGAAACTAATAAAGACATATGTAGCATTACAAAAGTAAAAGAGAACATCATAACACCAGGGATAAGCGCAAGTGAATCAAACATTGGAGTGTTATCACCAGTGTATTGATTAATAACTGAAAATAGAATTAGCATTACAAGTGGAAATCCTAAGCAAAAAACATATACTAATGGATCTCTTGACATTTCTTTAATATTTCTATTCAAAAAGGTTAACATTCTTTTCATGTTTATCCTCCTTCACAATTGTTACAAAGGCATCTTCTAAATTATTTGCCTTAACACTATCTTTGATTTCTGATGATGTACCAATTGCTAATACTTTTCCTTTTGACATTATTAATATGCGGTCACATAATGCTTCAATTTCTTCAAGATAATGTGTTGTTAGAATAATTGTGATTTGCCCTTTTAATTTTAAAATAACACGCCATAATTCTCTTCTTGCTATAACATCAAGACCTAAAGTAGGTTCATCTAAAAATAAAATTTTTGGTTTAGATATTAAAGCACAAGCAATTGAAACTCTTCTTTGGTAGCCTCCTGATAGTTTTTTTGCAGTTTTATTTAAACAATCAGTTAAATCAAAAATTTCAATAATTTTATTTAGATATTTTTGATCATAGTTTTGATAAATGTTTGCGAAAAACTTTAGATTTTCTAAAACAGTTAAATTAGGAGCAATTGAAGTTTCTTGGGGAGATAAATCCACAATACTTTTAATCTTTTCCATATCTTTATCAATATCTAAACCTAGTATTTCTGCATGACCAAAATCTTTCTTAGTTAAGCCACATAGTATTTTAATTAATGTTGTTTTACCAGCCCCATTAACACCAAGGAGCCCAAATAATTCGCCTTCATTTACAGATAAACTAACATTATTTAAGGCTAAAACATCTTTATAACTTTTTTTTACGTTATTAACCTTAATAGCTTCTCTGTTCAAGTTTTCTTTTTTCATATTATTCACTTCCTTTATATCTTAATTTTAAGGCTTCAAACTCATCTTCTAGTAATTCATTAATTACTTCATAATCCCATTTAATATATCCTGTCACAATTTGTGTTGCTAGGCCATGAGCATAAATGAAACTTTGAAGAAAGAACTTTTGTGCAACTTTATATGAATATTTTCCTATTTCTGTAATTTTTTTAATTATTGCTTCATTATAATTCCTTGTTCCTATAGAATCATCGTTTTCCATTTTTAAAAACATAAATTCATATAGTTTAGGGTAATAATAAGCAAACTTAATGTATGACGAGATATAATTAATAAATAATGAATTATTTTTATTAAACATATTATTAATATAAGTTTCAAAAAACCTTCTACAATGTAATAATAATTGTTGCTTCAAATCCATCATATTATCAAAGGATAAATAAATAGGTTGTGTCGAACAATTAATTTCTTTGGCAAGATTCCTAGCATTCAAATTGTCAATTCCATATTTGATAACAAAATCAAGAGATTTCTCTAAAATAATATCCTTAGAAATAACTTTTTTCTTCATAAACACCCCATAAAATAACAAATGTTATTTTATTATAATATATTTTAATAATAATGTCAATTAGAAAAAAATCATTAAAAACTACAAAATATTACTTTTTAATACGATATAATACATATTATTGAAAATAGTATGGAAACAATTATTGAACTATGATATAACCGAGTCTACCCCCAGATGGCAAACTCGGTGTTATAAAATAATTTGGACTTTTTTTCAATCATCTTGCTTAAATCTTACTTATTTTCTTGCTTAAAAAAATCAGCTCAATTAAAATAAAGCATAATAAATGCATGACAAATGCAATATAAAATATTCATTTATAATAAAAAGTTTTATCGTTAAGAACTTTTCATGCTAACAACGTGAGAAATTTGTATTATTTTTTCGTAAAAATAACAATTTGAGATACCATATATAACCTTCCGGTTTTTTAATATTCCTAACGTTTTTGAGAAGCATCTTTTGTTTTTTAAATTGGCCTATCGTTTTTGAGAAGTATTATAGAAGTTAAAAAATACTGAAGGTTAAGCATAAATTTTACCTAACAGCTTAGGATTTTGTGTTAAAATAGTTTATTCAACTATCAATTCCGGGACTTCAACCTCTATATTTTGGAATAAAAAAAGGTTTGATACCAAAACAAACTTTGTTTGTTATTGTATCAAACCTATGCTTTCAAGATGG
>JAEDHQ010000108.1 GCA_016296945.1 Bacilli bacterium
AATAAATAATAGATTAGAGGTTTATATTATGATTGTTGATACTCATATGCATATTTTTGAAGCTAAATATGATGATATAAGAGAAGATGTTATCAACGAAGCATTATGCTTTGATGTAAAGATAATGATTGCAGTTGGCTATGATTATCAATCATCTTTAAGAGCAATTGCGTTAGCTAATAAATATGATTTTATTTATTGCGCTGTTGGGTTACATCCTAGTGAAGTGCATAAAGAAAAAGATATTAGTTTATCATGGATAACTGAACTAGCTAAGAATAAAAAAGTTATTGCTATTGGAGAAATCGGTTTAGATTATTATTGGGATAAGACATATATAGATTTACAAAAAGAGATGTTTTTAAAACAAATTAATATTGCTAAGAAACTAGATTTACCAATAATTATTCATAATCGAGAATCAACTAATGATTGTTATCAAATATTAAAAAATAATCAAGGAGTCAAAGGAGTTTTACATTGTTATAGTTCTAGTTTAGAAATGGCTAAAGAATTTATTAAGTTAGGTTTTTACTTAGGAATTGGTGGCGTTTTAACTTTTAAGAATAGCAAAGAAATCAAGAGAGTCGTAGAAAATGTGGATTTAGAAAATTTATTAAGCGAAACAGATTCACCTTATTTAACTCCGATGCCTTATCGTGGACAACTTAATCATCCAGGTTATACAAAGTTTGTTGTTGAAGAGATAAGTAAAATTAAGAATATTGATTTGGAAATTGTTAAGGATGTTCTTTTTAAAAATGTGAAAAAGTTATTTAAAATAGGAGATTAGTGAAACTAATGAAAAAAATAATTTTTATCTTGATGGTTTTAATTGTTTTCTTAACTGGTTGTTCCACTTCTAATGAGATTACAAATAAAACATATGATGTGGAAATAAATATCAATAATATTTCGGAAGCATTTATTCCTGCAGCAGAAAAAGCTATTCAGAGTTCTGTTGGTATTAGTTGCTATGTTAAGGGAAGTGTATTTGGGTCATGGCAATTAGAGTCTGTTGGCAGTGGAGTTGTTTATTTCGGACAAGCAGTTTTAAAAGAAGGAACTATATTAGATAATATTGAAGAAACAAAGAATCGTGATGATGTTGATCATTATTTATATCGAGCTATCACTAATTATCATGTAATAAATAAGTCAGGAAATGAAGTGATGAATAAAGTGTATTTGTCTAAACTTGATTTATTAATTGATTGTACAGTCTTAGGATATAATATTTATGAAGATTTGGCTGTTGTGGAATTTGAAACAACTGTTTTTATTCCGTTAATTACATTCGGTAATAGTGACAATTTGCAAAGTGGAGAGCTTGTCTTAGCAGTTGGAAACCCCGAAGGATATGATTATTCTGATTCTGTTACATTAGGAATGATTGGAAATCCTCAACGATATGTGGAAGTGGAAAGAGATCTAAATGGTGATGGACGCAATGATTGGACGGGAACTTGCGAATATTTGCAGCATGATGCAGCAATAAACTCTGGAAATAGTGGCGGAGCATTGGTTAATATTAAAGGTGAACTTATTGGTATCAATGCTATGAAATTAATTGATAAAAATAATACTATTGAAGGAATGGGATTTGCAATTCCAATTAAGATAGTAAATAAGTATTTAGATGATTTAGAAAAAGGAAAAAATATTCAAATCAAACAATTAAAAGGAAGCGTCTATAGTATAAACGAAATATTGAATCAAGAAATATTTAATAATGTTCCAAAAATTACTATTCCGTTGAACTTTGATAAAGAGTACGGAGTATATGTGTATTCTTTAGATGATTTTGGGCTAAAAGATGACGACATTATTATCGAATTAAATGGATATAATATATATAATAGAGATATTTTGAATGAAACGATTAGAAATGACGTAGATGATACTTTTATTTGGGTTATTTATCGAGATGGGAAATATCAAGAAATTATATATCAAGAAAAGGAGTAGAATATGACAACTAGAATTAAAAGAAGTTTATTATTTATTGTTACAATGTTTATTGCATTTATATCTTTTGGATGTAATATAAATACGATATTAGGAGCAAGTACACAAACTACTGTTACAATTACAGGTCCAACTACTGTTGAAGTGGGAGATGAGATTACTCTTAGCGTTGTTGTCGGTCCCCAAGCAACAATTTCTCAAGAAGTGACATGGGAAGTAACTAATCCTGATGTAGCATCAATTACAACTGATGGTGTTTTTAAAGCATTAGATACAGGTAGAGTTGCTGTTGTAGCAACATCTGTTGCCGATGCTAAAGCAAGCGGGAAAATTTATATAAAGATTGTTGAGAAAGAAATTGAATATACTGATGAGGCTCCAACAAGTATTAGTATTATTGGTAATAAGAAAGCCTTATCTAATGAGGTTGGTTTATACACATTTCAAACTACACCAATTAATGCTTCCCAAGCAATTGTTTGGTCAACAAGTAATAGTGAAATCGCAACTGTAAGCAATTTAGGAGTTGTAAAGTTTCATCAAGTAGGAACTGTAGAAATAATTGCCACGTCTGCAGTAGATGATGCAGTATTTGGAAAAATAACAGTTGATGTTACAGATCCTGTGAAGAATTCTGATGAAGAAGAAGCAATAATTAGTCTAATTGAAGAAACAAAAAATTCAGTTTTAGGTGTTGCTAATTACCAATATAATGAAAGAAACGTTTTAGTTAAAAGTAGTATTGGTTCTGGTTTTGTTTATGATGTTTGGGGATATCTCGAAGATGGAACAATTACTTATAATTTAGAAGATTCAAATGTTGTTAATTATGGTTATTTTCTAATTACTAATCGTCATGTGGTTGAAGATTGTGATGCTTTAAAGATTTATTTACACACAATTGATGAAGAAATTCCTGCTGAACTAGTTCAATATGATCAAAAAGTTGATTTAGCAGTGGTAACTTTTAGATATGATGAATATATAAAACCATTGAAATTTGCTAATTCTGATACTTTAAAAGCTGGTCAATATTGTATTGCTATTGGTAATCCTGAAGGATTTGAATTTTCATCAAGTGCCACACTTGGAATAATCTCTCATCCATTAAGATATATTTCGGATGATACAGATGGTGATGGGGTAAATGATTGGGATGCCGCTTATATTCAACATGATGCCGCTATTAATCCTGGTAATAGTGGGGGACCTTTATTTAATATTTATGGACAAGTAATTGGAATTAATACTTTGAAGTTTGCTACAAATGACATTGATAATATGGGATTCTCAATTCCTTCTAATGATATAATTGAGTTATTACCTTATTTAGAAAAAGGGAAAGTTCCTGTTAGAGCAAGAATTGGTGTTACTGTAATTGCTATTAAAGATTTATTAGCAACTGACTGGGAAAATGCTGATTATAAATATATCATTCCTGAAGGAGTAAAGACAGGAATTTACGTAACAGAGGTAGTTGAATCTTCAGTAGCTTATGGTAAAATTAAGGCTGATGACATAATGTTAGAATTTAATGGTGTAGTCTTAAAAGATTCATTACAATTGCGTGCTGAACTAGGTGCAATTGTCGTTGGCTCAAATACAGAAATACAAGTAAAATTATTGCGTAATGGTCAAGAAATTACTGTTACATTAATATGGTAATGAAAATATAAAAGCTTAGAGATAATCCTAAGCTTTTTATTTTGGTTAAATCTTTTTTTTT
>JAEDHQ010000001.1 GCA_016296945.1 Bacilli bacterium
AATTACTTAAAAAACTTTTTTGACTTAGTGGAAGAAGGCATTCTAAAATTATAGTTCTATCTTTCTTCTCATTTTCGTATCTTTTTAAAAGACCAATTCCTTCAAGTCTTAATAAGGCTTGGTCAAAACTATTAATATTTGCTAAGCCTAAGACATCTATTAAACGACGAACAGTCGTTTCACTTTCTTTAATATTGTTAATTAAATGATAGGCACTAAAACTAACCATCCCAATTAACGGAAGATACATTTGTGATAATACATAATTATCTTCACCACTTAAATTTACTTTTGCTATTTTTATTATATCTTGACTCTTAAGCATAATTACATTCCTTTAAATAAGCCAACCCCTTTAAATGTCAACTTTTTATCTAATAATTTATACAATTCTTCAATAACTTTTTTACCTTTTCCAAAACCAAACAGATTATAAGTTGTCACTTTAAAATCAACAGCAGTTTCGACAGGAGAGGTTGCAGTCACTTTACAAATACATGAATAATCAGATGTTTCAAAATATATTTCTAGATATAATTCATTTTCATCAATAATTTTACCCTTAACTTCTTTTACTAGTTGTTTAACGGCATCAATCGCATCATCTTCTTTACAACGATAATAATGAGTTTTTAGTTCAGGATAATAATGTTCATCATGAGTTTCAAAATCTTTTACAAAATAATCTTTAAAGCGCATAAGACCCTCCATATACATTTTTTAAATTATACAACAATTTACTAATAAAAACAATATCAACTATTGGTAATAATGCTATTTATTATTTTCTTCGTTTCGTCAATTAGTTTATTAATATCTCCGTTATTATAGATAACAAAATCAGCCAATCGTATTTTCTCTTCTATCGGCATTTGACTAGCAATTATTTTTTCAGTTTCTTCTTTAGAAATATTATTTCTTGCCATTATTCGCTTCACTTGAATATCTTTATCACAAGCAACACAAATCACTTTTGCAAACATGTCTTCCATCTTTGATTCATATAGTAGTGGTACTTCTACAAATATTAATCGATTTTCTCTTCCTTTATTTTTTATTTTATTACGAACTAAAGGATGAATTAAAGATTCTAACTTCTTTTTTTCTTCACTATTATTAAAGATTATTTGGCCTAATTTTTTTCGATTTATTGTCTTGTTTTCTATAACATTAGGGAATAACTTTTCTATTTTTAATATTACATCGTTTTCTTGATATAACTTATGAACTATCTCATCGCAATCAATAATTTCATAGCCTAGCGATTTGATAATATTACTAATAGTACTTTTCCCTGTTCCTATTGAACCAGTTATTGCAAACATACTTCCTCCTATTTTTGGCAGTCTTCACAATAATAAGTTCCTCTGCCTCCAACATAAATTTTTGTTATCTTCTTATTACAAATTGGACATACTTCTTTTGTATGCACTAATAACTCATTTTGAAACAATCCAGTAACGGCATGACTTGATACAAAACTTTTAATTGTTGTACCGCCTAATGAAATAGCTTTATTTAAAACAATAATTGAGGACTCAATAATTTTTTCTAATTTTTCTTCGCTAACTTCACAGGCTTTTTGCTTTGGATTAACTCTGGCCATAAAACATACTTCATCAGCATAGATATTTCCTAATCCACAAATAATAGTTTGATCAAGTAAAGCTGTTTTAATTGGTTCTTTTTTATTTTTAAATTTTTCTTTTAAATACTCTTTTGTTAAGTCTCCACTAATCGGTTCAATTCCTAGTTTTTTTAGTGGATCTAATTTTATTACTTCTTCATAATTATTTGTTTTAAATAATTGCATTGTACCAAACTTTCGTGTATCATTGTATCTAAATGTTTCTTCATTTTCCAAGTAGAAAATTACATGTTCATGTTTCTCTTTTTCTTCATTTCCTTTTAAGAAATATTTTCCTTCCATTCTTAAATGTGAAACAATAATATAATCATCTAAAACAAATAATATATACTTCCCACGACGCTTTATATCTTTAAATGTTTGTTTAACCAATAACTCTTTAAATTCAGTTAAATCACTTTGAATAATTCGTTCATAAAAAACTTCTACTTTATTAATTCTTTTTCCAATTATTAATTCTTTTAAACTACGACAAACTGTTTCAACTTCTGGCAATTCTGGCATTATAAAACCTCATAATGAACTCTTTCTTTATTATATCTATTAACATATTTAAAAGCATCATCTTTATCTGGATAACCAAAGCACACAACTGCAAATGGTTCAATTAAAGGATTATCGAGAGCAAAAATTTCTCGAACGAATTTCATTCTTTCTGGGTTAGGATAAATTCCACACCACACTGAGCCAATATTTCTACTTCTTGCTTCTAACATTGCACATGTAATTGAGGAAGCTAAATCTTGAGGATACATTGCTTCTGTGAAAAGATTTGTCTTATTAGCCATAAATACAATTAAAAAATCACAATTTTTAGCCATAGAAATATTTTTTAATTTTTCACTAACTAATTCTTTTTTCTCTTGATTTTTTATAACTAAAAATTCCCATGGTTGTTGATTTCTTGCACTTGGTGCTTGCATTGCGGAATGTAATATTTTGTCAATATCTTTATTGCTTACTTCTTTTTTAAGATATGTTCTTACACTTCTTCTTGTATCAATTACTTTCATTTTTCTACTCCATTTATTATTTTGCTTCAAACCAATTTTTACCATATTCAACACTTGCTTCAAGTAATACATTAAGTTTTACAGCTTTTTCCATTGTTTCCTTTACAATTTTCTTAACAATTTCCAACTCATCTTTCGCAACATCAAAAACTAATTCATCATGTACCTGAGCAATCATCAAACTCTTTAAATTATTTTTCTTTAATTCATTATTGACTTTAATCATCGCAATCTTAATAATATCGGCAGCACTTCCTTGCACTGGTGAATTCATTGCTGTACGTTCTCCAAAGCCACGTAATGCCCCATTCTTTTCTTTTAATTGTGGAATATAACGACGTCGACCATAAATCGTCTTTGAATAACCTAATGTATAAGCGTCCATAACAAATTTATCTAATGTTTTTTTGGCTTCTTGGAAATTATAAAAATATTTGTCAATAAAACGATTAGCTTCTTGTTGACTAATTCCTAAGTTCGAAGCTAACCCCCAAGGACTCATTCCATAAATAATTCCAAAGTTAATTGCTTTTGCAGTTCTACGCATGTCTTTAGTTACTTCTTCAATCTTTACTTCATATATTTGACTTGCTGTTTGCGTATGAATATCAATATGATTATTAAATGATTCTAACATTTTTTCATCTTGTGATATATGAGCTAAAACACGTAATTCAATTTGTGAATAATCAGAACTTAAGATATATCCATCCTCAAAACGCGAAGTAAAAATTTCTCGTATTACTTGGCCATTTTCCGTTCTAATAGGCATATTTTGAATATTCGGCTCAACACTTGAAAGCCTTCCTGTATGTGTAAGTGCTTGTTTATATAAAGGATGAATAAAATCTTGATTCAAATCTTCATAATGATTAGAGCAATCAAATAAACCTTTTACATATGTACTAACTAATTTTGCATAGCCCCGATATTCTAAAATATCACGAGCAATTTTATAGTCACTAGCAAGTTTTTCTAAAACATCAACACTCGTACTATATCCATTTTTATTTTTCTTTCCATTAGGTAATTTCATTTCCTCAAATAATATTTCTCCTAATTGTTTAGGAGAATTAATATTAAATTCTTTTCCTGCTTCTTGATAAATAAGTTGTTCTAACTCCTTGGCTTTTGCTTCAAACAATTTACCTATTTGCTCTAGTCTTACTAAATCAATATTTAATCCATTGTATTCCATTTCTGATAATACTTTTGATAAATCCATTTCAACGCTAAAGAGATATTCTAATTCATCATCAATAATGCGGTTAAAAACCAGATTCTTTGTTTTTTCTAAAACTTGGCATTTACTAAGAGCATAATTTATATAGATATTTTCATCAGGAATTGCCATTTTAGTATTCGCACCATAAATGTTTTCATAATACATTATGTCCTCATCAACTCCAAGATTTTCTGCAACAATCTTAAAATCATCATTAGCATATTCCGGATTAATTAAATAACTAGCTATTAATAAATCATAAATTACACCTTGTAAATTAATATTATTTCTAATCATTAAAAAATTTAATGCTTTATAATCAAAAGTATATTTATGATAATTTGGATTTTCTAAATAATCTTTTATTTTTACCAAATCTTTTTCTTTTATAAAATAGTATTTACTATTATTTAAGATTCCTAATCCTAAAAATGGTGCCTTGTAATAGTTTGCACCAAATACTTCAGTAATAATATAACTATCACCAGTGATGTTTTGATAATCTATAGACAATTCAAAGTTTAAGTCTTTATTTACAACACTAACACTATTTTCTTTTAATTTCTTAAGCATTGAATTAAATTCTACTTTTGTATAAAAACTAACTAGTTCCTTTAGATTAGTTTCTTTTACACGAATATCATCTAGTGTAATATCAATTAAAGCATCTTTACATAATGTAGCAAGATAACGGCACATAAATGCATTGTCTTTATTTTCTATAAATAATGCTTTTGTTTTTGGTGTTAGCTCATCAAGATGTTCATATATTCCTTCAAGGTTTTTATATTGTTCTAACAACTTATTTGTTGTTTTATTTCCCATTCCTTTGATTCCTTTAAGATTATCAGAGGAATCACCACATATTCCTTTATAATCAATCAGTTGGTTGGGATAAAATCCATTCTTTTCAAAGAAATTTTCTTGATTATGGATATCTAAATCTCCAACACCTTTTTTAGTTAAACATACACTTATTTTTTCATCAACTAATTGTAATAAATCATGGTCTCCCGTATATATTTCTATTTCATCAAATTCCTTTTTGAATTTTGTTGCGACAGTCGCAATTAAATCATCAGCTTCATAATCTAATGATTCCATTCTTTTTACATTAATCAAATCTAAATATTCTTTTATTAATGGAATTTGTACTTTTAATTCTTCTGGTAACGGCTTTCTTCCACCCTTATATTCATCATATTGCAGATGTCTAAATGTTTGTTTCCCAGCATCAAACGCAACAAAAGCGTACTCAGTCTTGTCAGTAATTAACTTTGAAATCATATTGACAAAACCAAACAAAGCATTTGTATATAATCCATCTTTTGTCTTCATTAAGTTGCCAGTATATGCTGTAGCGTAATAAGATCTAAACATTAAACTATTGCCATCAATTAATAATAATTTACTCATAAAACTCTCCATTAATTAAAAATACTTAATTATTTATGTTTAATTAATTTTATCATAAATCATTTAAAAATCCTAATATTTTGTTTAAAAATATATTATTTGTTAATAATATTAATATGAAACGATTATTAATTATAACAATTACAGCGATTTTATTAGTGTTAATCTACACAAATTTTTCTAAAACGGATAATTTCTTAGATAGTAATAATCAAAATGAAGATAATCCAAACAATATTGATAGTTCAGACAAATATAATTATTTCAATTTTTCTAATGAAGAAAAAGACTTTATCGAAAAGAATAATATTGATTTAGATAATTTAGTTAACTACTATCATTATAAATCTTTTGATTTATATAAGTATTTTGAATATGAAGAAGCACGAAAGGAAAATATAAGTTATTTAGAAGCTATTAATATTGTTAATAATCCTACATATTACTCTAACTATGAAGATAAAGAATCAGCAATCTTTCTTAATTCATCTGTTGTCCTAATTAATAAGCATTATTATATTGAAAAAAGTTATAAACCTAACAATTTAGTAGCCTTAAAAGATTATAAAATAAATTACATTATTCGTGATGATGAAATAATGCAAGCATCTCTAGTTGCTTTAGAACATTTAGAAGAGATGTTTAATGATGCTTTAAAAGAAAATCTTAATCTTTATGTATTCTCTGCTTATCGTAATTATCAAAAACAAGAATATTTATATTATGTTGTTAATAAACAAAATGATGATTATAGTGCTAGACCTGGTCATTCTGAACATCATAGTGGTTTTGCTTTTGACATTTCAACGCTTGATATTGGCTTAACAGTAGACTTTGCAAATTCGAAAGAATACAACTGGTTAATAAACAATTGTTATCGATACGGATTTATCTTAAGATATCCAAAGGATAAAGAAAATGTTACACTATATAAATTTGAACCTTGGCATTTTAGATATGTTGGAAAAACTATAGCACTCAATATTTATGAGAATAATTTAACTTTAGAAGAGTACATTCTTAAAAACTATGAACTATAAGGATATTTTTATCATATATTAAAATGAGGAGATGAAAAAATGAATAATTTTGCCTATCGAAATAATAATAACAACTTAAATAATTACAATACTTTTTTACAACCTGTTCAAAAACAAATGCAGGCAGGTGATCAATTTGTTAATGATGAACGATTTGGTGGTGCTTTCTTAGTTCCTTTCTTAACTGGAGCTGTTATTAGTGCTCCATTTTGGTATCTAGGCGCACAAAACAAAGCAAACCAAATGTATCAACAACAAATGTATTATCAATATAATAATCCATATCAAAATTATCCGCAGCATTATCCTAATTACTATCCAAATAATTACAACTATACTTATAATTATCCTATTAATAAATAAAAAAAGATTGGACTGAGTCCAATTTTCAGACTATTGATAAAATTAACTTTGTCAATGGTCTAACCTCATTTAGACTTAACTAAATGAGGTTTTTTTAAATATGATTCTTTGAAATTATTGTTGATAGTTTTAATATGGCATATATTATTTTACATATTAAACTTAATTTACATAATCTAACACTTCAGATACCTTTGTATTTGGTGTTTTGAAAATGAAATGAATCAAAAATGGTATACTAATTAATCCACTTAATATATCTGCAATCATTTGCGATATCAGAATACCTTTTAATCCTATAACATTAGATAAAATAATTAATGTTGGAATAAATGCTAAGCCAGAGCGTAACATTGCAAGAAATGATGCACTCATTGATTTTCTAATACTTTGATAAAGTGTATTAGCATTAACACTAAATGGTAAGAATAATAATCCAATTGATGTTGCTCTCAAGCCATAGGTTCCGATTTCAATTACTTCAGGACTCTTTTGAAAAATCCAAATAATAATATCTGGAATCATAATTCCTAAAATTGATAATATAGTAATTACTGATATTCCTAAAATAATAGAAACAATCAATGCTTTTTTTACACGTGTATATTCTTTTGCTTCATAGTTAAAAGCTGAAACTGGTTGGAAACCTTGACCAGTTCCTAATGCTATACACATAACAAAACTAGAAAAACGATTTATCACAGAAATTGCGGCGATTGCTGCATCACCAAATGGTTTAGCAAGATTATTCAATAAACCATTAGATATTGAATTTAATCCTTGACGAATTAATGAAGGTAGTCCCAATTGGCAAATACCTAAATATACTCTAATGTTCTTTGTAACATATTTAATTCTTATTTTACTTTGTGCAGTTTTATAATACATTATTAGTAAAATTGTAAAACTAATTACTTGTGATAATGCTGTTGCTAATCCAGCTCCAGCTACACCCATATTTAATTGTTTAATGAAAAGAAAATCTCCAAAAATATTAATTATTCCACCTGTAACTAAACCAATCATTGCATACATTGCTTTTCCTTCATAACGTAAATTATTATTCAGAATTAGTGAGCATGTAATAAATGGACAAGCAAGAAAAACCCAAAATCCATAATCTTTAGCATGTGGAAGAATTGTTTCTGTGCTTCCTAAGAATCTACAAAATGGATCTAAGAAGATTAAACCAAAAACACTAAAACAAATTCCAAAAATAGCTCCTGCATAAAAAGCAGTTGAAACATATATTGAAGCTTTGTTAATATCTTTATCTGCTAAATACTTTGATACATATGTTCCTGAGCCATGTCCTAACATATAAGCAATTGCTTGAATAATACATTGTAGTGTAAATAATACACCTACTGCTGCTTGAGGGCTTTCTCCTAATGTCCCAACGAAATAGGTATCAACTAAATTATATATATTAGTTATTAACATTGAAATTGTAGTAGGAATACCTAAAGCAACTACTAATTTTGTAACATTTGTTTTTGTCATTTTTTGATAATATAAATCTGCTTTGTTCACTACTTTCATCTTCTTTCTAAAATAGAACTTTAATATTTATATATTATATTTTTTGATATCTTTTATTGTTTTAATTATACAATTTTTCATTCCTTTATTTCGGATTATTTTTTTAATAGGTTCACTTAGATATTTTCTTTCTTTTTTATCTATTTGAAAATAACTTGATATCGCACTTTTTTTATTTGATGATAAGTCTGTTAAAGTCTTAGCACCAATTTTTTTTGATATCTCATCTAGAACTTGGACAAACTTTAATCGATGTTCATAATCCATTTCCGTAATTGTTTGTTTTACAATATCATCGATTTCTTCGCTATCTTTATCAAACTTCTTTTCATATACAAAATCATTACCAATTATTTCCCAAGAGAATATATCATGTTGAAATAAAGAATTTACATTACTATGAACTATTAATTGTTTTTCTGGGTGACAAAAGAGTCTACCAACAACAGATCCTTGAGGAAGATATGTTGTAATTTTTTTAATTCTTTTTTTATCATATCTATCTTCTAAATTGATAATTCCTTGTCCATCAAAACTATATGCTGCTTTTACCTTATCATATGCTTGATCACTAATCATTAGTGTTGTATAGATTGAAAGATGTCCGCCTTTGGAATGTCCACAAATAATAATGTCTTTTTGATATTTCTTAATTATCTCTTCTACATATTTAACTGCTTTTTGTTGGGCAGATAATTCTTCTTTATATAACATTGAAATATTTTCAATCCAACCAGTTAATGTATCATCTGTTGCGGATAAACTAATTATCATTAGATTATTAGAAATATGAATCGTTAATGCACAAAACTGGCATTGTGTTTCTTCATTGACATCATTTATATAATCTGATATTTCTAAATCTTTGTACCGATTAGCTTCCCCCATTAAGTAGAATGCTTTAGTTATCGCTTTAGGAATTAATAATCCTAGTCTATAATCTTTCCCTACTGTTTTCTCATATTGATTGATTGCATCAATAATTTTAATTCTTTTTTTATCTTCTATTGAAGGTACAATCTCTTTGAATTCATGCATTATTATTTGACTAAATAATAAGCAGTCTAATTTATTTAATTCGGATTGATCAAAACTTAAATCGCCACGCCATTTAATATAGTCAATTATATTCGTCATTTTTATCCCTCTTACTAATTAATATTAAACATTATACCACAAAGCTTAGTTCATTGCCACAATTTTCTATTGATTTTATACTTTCTTTCGTGTATAATTTATATAGTTTTTTAATAATTATATATATTTTTAAGGAGTTTTTATGGCTAAAAAGAAATCAAATAAAAAGAATACACTAGCACTTGACTATAAAAAAATTGGAATAATTGGTGGAATATTTATAATTCTATGTTTAGTTGTTTTAGTTTTTGTTTTAGCAACTGCCAATAAGTTTTATGAATGCACTGAATATGATTGGTACGAGAAATTCAATTCTGAAGAAATTAAAACTAGTGATGGTATGGGAGAAATCTATGACTTTTATCGCCTTTTTTTAGAAGATGATAATAAATTTATTTTAAAATATCGTCTTAAAGATGGGACAATGATTTACACTGATAAAGGAACATACGAAAAAACTGATACACAATTAATTCTAACTTATGATTCAACTAATCCTTCTCAAGAATTAACACAAGTTTGCACTTATGAAATTGATGGTAATACTATCACTCGTGATGAATTAGTTGAAGCCCCTGATGGCACAAGAGTTAGAGTTAAACAAATATTTGTTTTAAAATAAGGAGAAGTAATTTATATGGCAAAAAAACAAAAAAATATAAAAAATAAAGCAGTAACAAATAAAAGTCATTATTTTGTTTTAGTTGCTATTATTGTTCTTGTTGCTACTTTCATTTCATTCTTTATTTTTTCAAATAAAGATCGCTATTATGAATGCACACAATTTCTAGATGGTCAAGGCATTGTTAGTCCAACTGCCACTAATAATCGCTTAAAAAACTATGAATATTATCGCTTGTATTTGCATGATGATGGCACATTTGTTTTAAAATATCGTTTAGCAGAAACAAGTGATGAACGAAAAGAAACAGGAACATATAAATTTAAAAATAATAATACTAAATTAGTTTTAACTTATAATGATCCAAAACAAGAAATGGATGAAACTTGTACATATACAGTTGATGGCGATTATTTAGTACGTGATGAAACAGTTGAATTTTCGATTGATGATACATATTACTATTATATTGTTCAACAAAAATTTAAGTATAAATAAAAATCGGTAAAAACCGATTTTTTTTATTTTTATTATTAATTTACTCTTTTACAATTTTACCATCTAGAATAACAATATCCGCATTAGTCATTATATCTAATGGATTACCGCTCCAGATAACTACATTTGCACATTTTCCTTCTTTGATACTACCAACTAGATGATCAATTTGACACATTTTAGCGGCATTTATTGTTACTGCTTTTAAAGCTTCTAATTCTGGTAAACCAGCTTTTACAAATAGTGCAAGTTGCACTAGTGTATGTTGTTGTTCAATTACTGGATGATCTGTCATGATTGCAAATTCAATCCCGTTTTCATATAATACTTTACCACTTGCAAATGACTTGTTTTTTAATTCATATTTGCTCTTATCGCCTAATGTTGGTCCAATAACAACTTTTGTCTTATTTTTCTTTAAAGATTCGGGAATTAGATAACCTTCTGTACAATGATCAATACTTAAGTTTAAGCCAAATTATTCCCCGATTCGAATAGCTGTAGCGATATCGTCAGCTTGATGAGCATGAATCTTGACAAGCATTCCGTCAAATACTCTTGCCAATGATTCTAGTTTTATATTAAAATCTGGTTCTTTTGCATCTTCACCATTTTCTTTTGCTTTTAAATATTCTTTTTTCTTTTGATAATATTTTTGAGCTTTTGTTAGCCACTCACGCATTATAGCGGCAGATGCCATTCTTGTTGATGGAGAGTTTTTCATATTACCATAACATCTTTTAGGGTTTTCTCCTAATGCCATTTTCATTGCTAATTCCTTAACTAGGATCATTTCATCAACAGTTTTTCCATATGGCTTTAAAGCAGTAAAGGTTCCTCCTATAATATTAGCACTACCTGGTCCTGTACATACTGTAGTTACGCCACTTTCAAGTGCTTCTTTAAAACAGGGATCATGTGGTTTTACCCCATCAATTCCGCGTAATTCTGGTGTGACTGGATTTGTTATTTCATTAACATCACTGCCTGCCCAACCAATTGTTGATTCAATTAAACCGACATGGCAATGAGGATCGACTAAACCAGGAGTAACAAAACGATTATCAGCATTAATAATCATGGCATCTTGATAATCTGATTCATTAAAAGTACCAATTGCTTTAATTAATCCATTTTCAATTAGTAAATCCATCTTTTGATAGTTTATTTCTTCCATTGTAAGTAAATTTGCATTTTTGATTAAAATCTTCATTTTTTACACCTCACATAGAAATATTGTATTATAGAATATATATTTTTTCAATACAAATATGAAACACTGTTTTTATTAGCTATTGACATCTGTATTAACTGTATTATATAATGATGATACTATAATTAATACAGAAAGGAGAATCTAATGAACTTTTCTAATAATAATCCTATATATATAGATATCTATAATCAATATAAAAAGTATATTGAATTAGGGATTTATAAACCTAATGACAAGCTTCCTTCAGTTAGAATGCTAGCTAATGATTTAGGAATTAATCCTAACACTGTCCAACGTGCTTATACAATGTTAGAAGAAAATGGTTTTATTAAAACCTTACCTAAAAAGGGGGTCTATGTTTTAGATACAAATAAAAAAAATGCAAGCAAAGAAGAATACTTAAAAAAACAAATCCTATCATTAAAGAATAGTTTTGTAACCAAAGATGAATTATTAAAAATTATTTCGGAGGTATATGATGATTAAAATTAATAACCTTTCAAAAACATTTACAAAGAAAAATGTCTTACGAAATTTGAATTTAGAGATTAAAGATGGATCAATTTTTGGACTAATTGGTATCAATGGAGCAGGTAAATCAACTCTCTTGCGATTACTAT
Organism: Bacilli bacterium; assembly: GCA_016296945.1. GTDB lineage: Bacteria > Bacillota_I > Bacilli_A > ML615J-28 > CAG-698 > CAG-698. Next base: position 12,341 of record JAEDHQ010000001.1, read on the forward strand.
CAGGTGTTTTAAAAGCTGATAGTGGTGAGATTTTATTTGATGGCATCAATATTTTTGATAATGTGAATGTAAAAAAAGATATTTTCTTTTTGCCAGACGAACCATACTATTCAGCAAACTCTACAGCAAAAAATATTGTAGATTTCTATAGTACTTTTTATGATCTAAACAAATTAAAGTTTTATGATATTATTTCAAAGTTCAAACTAGATATTAATCATACAATAAAAAATTACTCTAAAGGTATGAAAAGACAGTTATTTATTGCTATTGCTTTTGCAATTGCACCAAAATATTTATTTTTAGATGAAGCATTTGATGGACTTGATCCATTAGCTAGATTAATCTTTAAACGTGAGTTAAATGAACTAATTGCTGAAAAGAAAATCACTGTTATTATTTCAAGCCATAGTTTACGTGAACTTGAAGATATTTGTGATTCTTATGGATTACTAGATGGTGGTAATATTTCTTATACTGGTTTTATCGAGGATCACAAATCTATTTATCATAAATATCAACTTGCATTTATCAACGAGTTAGAACGCAAAGATTTTGTTGATATTAATATAGTTTCTTTCAATCGCATTGGAAGAATAATTAAACTTATTGCGAAAGGCGAAGAAGCTGAAATTGATGAAAGGCTGAAAAAATATAATCCTTTAATTATAGATAAGATTAATATTGATTTTGAAGAATTATTTATTATTGAAGTTGAAGGAAAGGGGTATATCAATGAATAAAGCATATTTTAAACATTCTTTTTTATCTGAAGTAAAAATGATGTTATTTCTTTTTCTTATTGGATTTCTTTTTTATCCTATAGTTTGTCTTACATCAGATTTTTATCAAGTTACAAATATATCACAAAATATTGAAAAAATATCATCAAGTCAAGTTGGGATGGCTATTACTTTTTTAGCGATAATTAGTTATGTAGTCCCTGTAATTAAATTTCAATATCTACAAAAGAAAAATCAAATCGATTGCTTTTATTCCTTACCAATTAAAAGAAGAAATTTAACTTTGATCAATTTATTAGTAGGTTATTTACAAATCATTATTCCTTATACATTAATATATTTCCTTGGTATGGTAATCACTATACTCAAAACAGATATCTTTCATTATATTTGGTATTTGCCTTTATATGGTATCTCTTTAATTCTTGCTTTAGGTTTATTCTTATTTAATAGTTTTATTTTTACAAGAGGAAACAGTATCATTGATGGAATCATTATGATGTGTTTATATTCTTTTGTTGGTTTTTTAACTATTGAAATGTTAAATACTTCCGCAGATAGAAGTATTATCGATGAGGCATACGGAATTACTTTTTCTCCTTTTATTGAAATAGGTAATTTTTATGATTATGCAATAAGATATAATAAACATTCTAATAATCTTAATATACTATCGTTTATTTATCCTATTATCTTAGGCATTATTGGAATTGTGGGAATGATTATTATTCCAAATACCGATAAAGCAGAACGTGCTGAACAAATTACTAATTCATATTGGGGATATCGTGTAATAATTCCGTTTTATTTTCTAAGTATTGGTTTCGTAATCTCAGCAAGCACTACTTCATTTATTCTTTTTGTAAGCTTGTTAACTATTGCATATTTGATTGGTGAAGTTATTCATTATCGCAGATTTAAACTCCCCCGTAAGGTATTTATCGTTCTTGGTTCTTGTATTCTAGCTCTAATTGTTTTTTCATTACTATTTTAAAATTATGCAATATTAGGTAAATAAAAATGACTAGGTTTCCTAGTCATTAATTTTTTATTATATTCTTTTATTATTTTTTAAAATTACTCATTTTGATTATTTGGATCACTTTGGCTATCATTATCTACTATTTCTGTTTCACCATCAACAAATTTTCCATCTAATTTTTGCATTAGTTTTGAAACTCTCTTATACACAAAGTAGGTAATAACGCATACTATAAATGCCAACATTGCATTAAATGGAATGGCAACTGCTAAAATATAATAAAGCATAAAGTTTTGTTCTGTAACGCCATTAACAAAAGACAATAAATTTACAAAATATCCAGCATCAAGATGGAACAATTTCATATATGATGGAATAATAATTAACCAGTTTGCTATTGCAGCAAATACTACCCATGAAACAAAAGCACAAACTAAGGCAATGATTCCACCTGTTTTTGTATGTTCTTTTTTGTAAACTAAAGAACTAATCAAAACACAACTTACGCCAATAACTAAATCAGCAAGTTCTCCAACACCTAATGTTCCTGTAAATGGTAGTTTAATTAGTGATCTAATAACAACTACTGTTACACCACCAACTGGACCAACAACAAATCCACAAATGATTGCAGGAAGATTTGAAAATTGAATATCCAAGTATTCTGGAAACACTGGAATAATCAATGTAGCTGGCATCTTTACATAATAAAGCACAATCGAAAGAGCCGCAAAGATTGCAACTTTGGACATGTAGCTAATGCTACTTTTTCTGAAACTTTTCATAAACCCCTATCCTTTCATCTAGACTTTTACTATCGGTATTGGAATTTCACCAATTCAGCAATTTAGTTTCTAAATCGCTCGCGGACTATTACCACCGGTCTGGAATTACACCATGCCCCGAATATTAATTTAATATATCATCGATTTGATTATTTATCTTCCAATAACTATCATCAATCAAAGATAATAATTTTGAGTGAGGATATTTAATACTTTGTGATTGTTCTTTATCACCAATATTATATGAATATTGTAAATATGGAACATAAGTACTGATTGGAGTTTCAATAAATCCATCGACTAGACAATATTTTACACCATCTATTAAAATAAAACAAGTACTAATTGCATTATCTGGATCATATATTGAAATCTCGTATATATATTTATCATTTTCAACTCTTAAATTACAATTTTCTAGCTTTGGAGGAATCTTATTTACTTTAATTTTATCTGAAATTTCCACAGTATCAGTGGTATTATCTTTTTGATACTCAATATTGATTTTATAATCATATTCGGTATCTCTTGCAAAACCACTTACTATTAATTGATATGTTTCTTTTGTCGCATCTATTTTATAATCTTTATCATTAATGTTAATTACTATATCTTTTAAAAGATAACCATGCATATCTAAATCTAAATCAAAAATTATTTCATTTTCGGAAATATTATTTACTTTTAATTTTGCTTCTGGTTTTCTTCTTTCTACTAGTAGTAAAGCACTTAGATTTGCTCTTGCAGAACCATCACTTGGAGAATTAATAATTGAGAAGCCTCCATTTTCGTTTTTCACAACAGCTGTAACAGATCCACCACCATCCATTTGATATGCTTCAACAACACCATAACTCTTTAATATTGCATTTAATTCCCAAAAGTTTGCACCACTTGCTCCAATATTTTCTTGTAGTCCATCAACAGCTACTAAAACAATTTCACCCGTTGCAGTTCTACCGACTACAGCACGAGGATATCTTCTAGTATTATATGTATTCGAACTTTCTATTCTATTATCAGTATCATTATATCGTTGAATTGTATGAAAACCAATTGCTGATTCAACTTTCGCAAAATCACCTTCGATTTCATATTGTACTAATACTCTTTTCCCAACATCTAAAGCTGCAATTAAATTTTGATCATTCGTATCAATTGCAAAATCACCATAACCAATTGTTGCTGTATTACTTACCTCTGTAATTACACCTTTGCCAAAGAAAGCATTATAAGCATCATTTGGTTTATATTGATAATCAATGGAATTTGATGCGTACACTCTTTCCGCATCTTTAATAACATATAAATTACCTGTAATATCTATATCTTTTACAGTTTGCTTAGAATCATAATAACTAGTCCAAACAGTTGTTTCATTTAAATATGGTGTCTCATTAATTGCACTTACTTGGAACTTTTCTAAACGATTTCCATCTTCATCTAAAATATATAAGAATATTCCATCAATTCGTAAATCTCCATATTTAATATTAGCAGACCCATTAATAATAGGATCATTTGATCCATTTTGTAGGAATGCGGCAATATTTTGTCCGCCACTAACAGGAATTCCGGTCATAATAAACCAACCTTCACTATCACATATCATAGGATAATATGGTTGTGGATAATAATAGTCTTTTCCTAATCCCCCTATATTTTCTCCAAAACCAGTAACATATTGGTCAGCATTGATAGCCCCAATTACTTTCCAATCTGGATGATGAAGCTCATAGTCTTGGGCAATTGTGGCAACATTTGCTCTTTTCAATTTCCCATCATCTTCGCTAACCGCCCATGTTACTACTTTACTATTTTCTGTTTGTTTTTGAGAAAAAACAAATAAAGATTGATTAACAGTACTTCCATTATATGTAGTTGTTCCTATTTCATGTTTACAACTAGTATAATCTCCTGTATTATCACTCTTTGTTTCTAAATATGTATAGCTAGCAGTTCCATCGTCATTGTAAGTAATCGCTCTCACAACAAAAAACGATGCATTGAAAGTATATAGAATAGAAAATAAAGTTAAAACAAATAATAATTTTTTAAGAATACTTTTTAAATTCATATCATTCACCACCAACATAATTATATTACAATGATTTTAGTTTTTCAAATATATCTTTATTTATTCGACAAATTATGATAAAATACCAACAGGTGATTTTATGAGTAAAGTTAGTTTATTAAGAGTTGATAGTTATCAAAACATTGATTTATTAGAAAAAAAGATTAAAGAAGCAATCTCTTTAATTGGTGATATCGATAAATTAATAAAAAAAGATTCGAAAGTCTTTATTAAATTAAACTGTGTTGGACCTTTTGCAAAAGAAACAGGAATTACAACTCATCCTGCTTTTGTAGAAGCGGTTGTAAAAATCATTTTATCAAAAACAAAAAATATTGTCATTGGTGATAATCCTGCCACAAAAGACATTATTGCTGTTTTAAAGAAAAACGGTGTTTATGAAGTTGTTCAAAAATACAACTTAAAAGTGTTAGATGGTAAAAATGCAGTAAAAATTACTAATCCTAATCCGCATATATATAGTGAATTTGAAGTATCAAGAGAATATATTGAAGCTGATACATTAATCAACATTCCAAAATTAAAAACACACACATTAACATACATGACTTGTGCGGAAAAAAACTTCTTTGGTTTAATCTTTGGTCTTCAAAAAGCTGGTTGGCATGTTAAAGCATCAAACCCATTAGAATTTGGTCAAGCATTAAATGATTTATATGGTGCTTTATTAAATTCTTTCCAAGGAAAAACAATTCTTCACTTATGTGATGGAATCCTAGGTCTTGATGGTGATGGCCCATCAACAGGAGGCTTCCCTGTTATGTGTAATGCCATTTTAGCCTCAACCGATGCAATTAGTCTTGATACAATAGCTTGTCGTTTAGTTAAATTAGATGAAACAAAATGTTTTGTAACTAATATTGGGGCAGAGCGTGGCTATGGGGATAATTTAAATATCGAACTTTTAGGTGATTCAATAGAAAAATTTGCTGATGTGAAATTTACAGGTCCAAAATCTACTTTAAGTAGTTTTGGTTTGAGGTTATTAAGAAAAAAATTCTTTAGAAATATGTTACTTGAACATCCTGTAATTAATAAAGATATTTGTTTACGATGTGGAGAATGTGCGAAGATTTGCCCACCAAAAACAATGCAAATTAAGCCAAAAGAATTTCCAAAGCTTAAAACAAATCAGTGTATTCGTTGTTGGTGCTGCGCTGAAGTGTGCCCAGCTAATGCTATTGAAAAGAGTAAACGACCATTGATTGGTAAGATTGTATTCTCAATCAAATTATAAAAAATAACACTAGCTTTACCTTTAGCTAGTGTTTTTAATTTATTATGTTATTATTTCATTTTATATATCTATGATTACTTAACTTTGATATATACTGGATAATAAACTGGATATGGTTGATACCAAACATAAGAAATATTTAATTCTTGTTCCTTTGATTTAGTTTGTATTTTCTGATTATTTAATTCTTGTTCCTTAGTGTTGTTTTGTGTTTCCTTAAGATTTGTTACTTCCTTATTTTCCTGATCAGTTAACTCTTTACTTACTTCAATAACATCAGAATCATGATGCTCTTGATTATTCTTAATACTTTCTGTTTCATCTTTGGAACCATTGAATGAAAAATCATCTGAAAATTGTTGATTATTTTGCTCATCAAATGACTGCTTTTCATTTTGAAAAATAGGCTCTTCATTTCGTGGATAATAATCTTCAATAAATGGTTCCATATCAATTATATCCTGATCCGTTGCTTCATTTATAATCGGAATTTTAATTTTTGTTCCGGGTATTAACTTATTCCAATCACGAACGTGTCTATTTGCTTCTTTTAATTCACTTATTGTTAACGAATAAATATTTAATATTTCTTTGGTTGTTTCTTGATTTCTCACAATATGAAATTTCATCATTATCACCTATTAATTTATATTATGCTTAATGACAAAATATCACAAAAAAATCATAATTTTTTTGATTAGTTCGGGTAGATAAACTGTTCTTCTTTAGGATCGTTTAAAAATTCATTTAAATACTTTGAGGCAAATTTTTTAGCTCCACTTAATGACAAATCTTTATAGTTTCCACAATCTCTAGCACTTGCTCCTGGAATTAATCCTTGATAATTTACAATAAACTCATTCATTTCTTTAACGATAGGATAGATATCTTTAGAGCTTTTTTCTCCGCTTACTATTAAATAAAACCCAGTTCTACAACCCATTGGCCCAAAATAAATAATCTCATTTTGGATTTTATGATTACGAAGGAATGTTGCCCCTAGATGCTCAATCGCATGCAGTGAGGCTGTATCCATAACTTCATCAATATTTGGTCTGGTATAACGTAAATCAAATGTTGTCACTGGATTATTATTAACATAATCTATTCTTGAGACATATAAACCAACTAATAAATCTATATGATTCACTTTAAAACTAGTAATCTTTTCCATAATCCACCTCTTTAATTATTATTAATTTGCCTTTATTATATCAATTTAGGTAAAAAAAATATATTATTTTTGAAAAATAAATATTTTTGTTGTTTTAATTATGTGATAATGGTATAATTTTTACATTAGAGAATGGAGTGATTAGATGTTAGTAGTTGCAAAATTTGGTGGTTCTTCTGTTGCCAATTCCACACAATTTAAGAAAGTTAAAGAGATTGTTTTATCTAATGATTTAGAAAACTATCGTAATGCAGTAGTTGTTTCTGCTTTAGGAAAAAAGGAAAAAGGTGATAGTAAAATAACCGATTTACTATATTTATTACACGCTCATTTAAAATATAATGTTCCTTATGATAATATCTATGAAATGATTAAAACTCGTTTTAATAAAGTAAAGGAAGATTTAGAACTAAATATTGATTTAGAAAAAGAATTTGCGGAATTAGAAAAATCTTTATCAAAAGATATTAAGGAAGATTACCTAGTTAGCCGTGGGGAATATATTACATCAAAAATGATGGCTGAATACTTAGGCTATGGTTTTGTTGATGCAGCTGATGTCATAAAATTTAACTATGATGGAACTATTAACTACGAATTAACATACGATTTAATTGAAAAATCTTATATTGAACAAGGTAAAATTGTAATTCCTGGTTTTTACGGAGCTTACCCTAATGGAACAATCAAAACTTTTTCGCGCGGTGGTTCTGATATAACAGGTGCAATTGTTGCGGCGGCGTTAAAAGCATCATTTTATGAAAATTGGACAGATGTTTCTGGAATTCTAATGACTGATCCTAAAATCATAAAAGACGCTAAAACAATTAAAGAAATTACTTATGCCGAATTAAGAGAATTATCATATATGGGAGCAAGTGTTTTACATGAACATACAGTCTTTCCTGTTCAAAGAGCACATATTCCTATTAAAATCTTAAATACAAATCGTCCTTTAGATTTAGGGACAATAATTACTGAAGATTGCAATGATTTTAGTCAAATCATTACTGGAATTGCTGGTAAAAAATTATTCACTTCGTTTACAATCACAAAGAAACAAGAAGTTAATAAATTACTTGTCATCAAATCTGCTTTAGATGTTTTTTCTAGATTTAATATAAATGTGGAGCATATACCAAGTAGTATTGATAGTTTCTCTGTTGTTGTTCCCTCTTCTGATGTTGCTAATAATTTATATGATGTTGTTACTGCCTTAAAGAATAATCCTGATATCCAAGAAGTACATATTGATGATGATATTGCCTTAATTGCTGTTGTTGGCCGAAATATGGTTGATAAACCTGGTATATCTGGAAGAATCTTTGGTATTGTTGGTAATAATAATATTAATATTAAAATGATAGCTCAAGGTTCTCATGAATTAAATATTATTGTCGGCGTTTCTAACAAGGATTTTGAAAAAACGATAAAAGTAATCTATGATAATTTGATTAAATAAAATAAACCGCTTAAGATTAAGTTCTTAAACGGTTTTTTATATATCTTACTATTTATAATCTTTATATTCTCTTATTTAATAATCGTATTTCTTTCTTTTAATAGTAAGAAATGTGATTGCAAGGCTTGCTGCTACTGCTTCCGCAACTACTATTGAATACCAAATTCCATTTACTTTAAAAATTAAAGGTAAGATTATTACAGCTCCTATTTGAATAACTAAAGTTCGTAAAAAGGATATGATTGCGGAAGTAATGCCATCATTTAAAGCTGTGAAAAATCCTGATGAAAAGATTGCAATTCCTGAAAAAATAAAACACAACGATGATATCTGTAAGGCTTTCTTAGTAATTTCTAAGAGTTCTAAATTATATCCAACGAATATTTTGCTTAAAGGAGCTGCAAGACTTTCTGCTAAAATAGCCATAACTATTGAAGTAAAAAGTACTAGTTTTATGCTCATTTTGAAAATTTTTTTTAACTCAATAGTGTTTTGTGCTCCGAAATTATAGCCAATAATTGGTGAAACACCACTAGTATAACCTATAAATATTGCTACAAAGATAAAAGACACATACATATATGTTCCATAAGCTGCCACACCATAGTTTCCTATATATTTCATTAATTGATAATTGTAAAGCATTCCGACAAGAGACATTGAGATATTAGAAATAAATTCTGAACTACCATTTACACATGTTTTGCCAATATCTTTTAAGTAAATTTTTGTTTTTCCAAGTTTAATATTATTTTTACGATTAAATATAAAGTATAATAAAGGTATTATTCCTCCTAATACTTGTGAAAAACCTGTTGCACAAGCGGCACCAACGATTCCCCACTTAAATATCGCAATAAAGAATAAATCTAAAATAATATTCGTAATTCCCGATATTAATGTTATTATTAATCCAACATGCGGCTTTTCCGCAGTAATTAAAAAACTTTGAAATGTAAATTGTAGTAATAAAAATGGTAACGTAAACATTAAGATTTGTCCATATATTACACAAGGATTAACCATATCTTGATCTGCCCCTAACAGAATTGCAATCCTTTCCATATTAAAAAAGCCAATTATAGCTAATATGATTCCTAACCCAATTATCATATATACCAATAATGAAAAAACTTCATTTGCTTTTCGATAATCTTTTTCTCCTAATGTTTTCGAAACCAAAGCGCTTCCTCCAGTTCCTACTAAAAATCCAAAAGACCCAAGAATAGAAATAAATGGAAAGATAAAATTCACCGAAGCGAATTCTATTTCACCAACAAAGTTGGAAATAAAGAATCCATCAACTACTCCATAAATTGAAATAAAAACCATCATTATTATTGATGGAATCGTAAATCTTATTAATTTATTTATTGTGAAGCTATCTGATAATTTAATATCCATTTCATATCTCCTTGATTAAATATTTTTGATAAAAAATTAGGCAAAGTCAACATTTGCCTAATCTTTTTTTCTAAATATAACCTTTATTGACCATAATATGATTATACCATAACAAATAACAGATTGCAATTATTCAAAATTTTCATTATTCTACTCAAATTGTGAATGATATAAAGAATAATAAAATCCTTCTTTATCTAGTAATTCTTGATGCGTTCCTGTCTCTAAGATCTTTCCATCTTTCATTACTAGGATTTTATCAGCATTTTTAATTGTTGATAAACGATGAGCAATAATAAAGCAAGTTTTATTATTTGATAATTCTTTCATTGCTTCTTGTATCAAGATTTCACTTCTTGTATCAACATTAGATGTCGCTTCATCTAATATTAGCATATCACAGTCCAATAACATTGCTCTAGCGATTGTTAATAATTGTTTTTGCCCTTTGGAGATATTTACTCCTCCTTCAGATAGCACTGTATTATAACCTTGTGGCAAACGGTTAATAAAACCATCAACTCTAGCTAGTTTACAGACTCTTTTTACATCTTCTAATGTGACATTTTTAGCTCCATAAGCAATATTGTTATAGACAGTATCTTCAAAAAGCCATGTGTCTTGTAATACCATTGAATAGCTTTGTCTTAAACTTTTGCGTTTAATATTAATAATATTTGTATCATTTAAACTGATACTTCCAGAATCTAAATCATAAAAGCGCATTAATAGATTGACGATTGTTGTCTTCCCACAACCGGTTGGTCCCACTAATGCCACAATTTCTCCTTTTTTAGCTTCAAATGAGATTCCTTTAATAATCTTTCTTTTTGTATTATAACCAAATTCCACATTATCCAATTTCACATCACCAACATCTTGATATTTTTCTTGAATATTAATCGCATTTTTACTATCTGCTGGTTCTTTTTTCGCATCTATTAGATTAAATACACGTTCAGCAGCAGCCATTGCTGATTGCAATTCAATAAATATATTTGCTGTTTCATTTATTGGTCCGGAGAATTTCTTGGAATAAAGAATAAATGATTGAATATCTCCTAAAGAAAGTCCGTAATAGAAATTCAATAAGACGCCAAATAAGCAAATTAATGAAAACGACAAGTTGTTTACAAAGTTTACACCTGGTCCTGTAATTCCCCCATGAATTTCTGCTTCCATACTTGCTTTGGTTGCATTTCTATTAACTTCATCAAATCGATTGATAATATCATTTTTACGACTATAGGCATGAATTGTTGGCAAGCTAGAGAATGCTTCTTCCACATTCGCATTAAGTTCCCCGAGCTTTTGACTTCGATTTCTAAACATTGGCCGAGTTTTTTTAACCATAAAGCGTGTAAATAATAAAGCAATTGGTATTGTAATCACAAATACTAAGACTAAAACAGGTGAAATAATAATCATCATTATAAGAGATGTAATTACTGTTACAACACTTGTACAAATATTAATCAAATCAGTTGATAAAGAAACATTGACAGTATCAATATCATAACTAATTTTACTAATAATATCACCAATCTTATTAGTATCAAAATAAGATATTGGTAGTTTCATTAATGAATCGAAGGAATCTCTTCGCATTTTTAACACTATCTTTTTACTTGTATTAACCATAACGATGGAAATTAGATAAGATAAAGATGAAGAAACAATATAAAATAGTATCATTAATGCACCAAAAAAATAAACATTTTTAAAGTTTACATTATTAACTCCGACTATTTGGTCGATACAATAGCCTGTTAATAATGGTCCTACTAACGCTAGTAAATTAGAAACTACTGTTAAGATTATTGCAAGAATAAAAACCCATTTATAAAACATTAAATAGTCCCATAATCTTTTTATAGTATACAATCTGTTTTGAGGTTTACCATTATTACCAGTTACCCCTCTTTTTTGACTAAGATTCATTAATGTTCACCTCCTTTATTAGAGGTTTCATCCACTTGTAAAGAATAAATATTATGATATACTTCACAATTGTCTAATAATTCTTGATGCTTACCAAAACCTACTACTTTTCCTTCATCAATTACTAAAATCCAATCACAATTCATTAAGGAAGTAACGCGACTTGAAACTAAAAAAGTAACCGAATTAGGAAAGACGCTGGCAATATTCTTTCTGATAGTAGCATCTGTTTTATAATCTAAGGCACTGGATGCGTCATCTAAAATGAAGATATCTGGTTTAGCATACAAAGCACGTGATAATAAAATCCGTTGTTTTTGACCACCACTTAAATTTGTTCCTCGTGATGATAACATACTTTGATAACCTTGAGGCATTTTTTCAATAAACTCACTTGCACATGCTAATGTAGCACATTCTTTTATTCTTTCTAGATCGACTTCTTTTCCAAATGCGATATTTTCTATAACTGTATCAGACATTATTGTATCATTTTGTAAAACAACACCAATTCGATTTCGATATTCCTCAATGTCTAAACTCTTAATATTTCTACCTTCAATAAGTATTTCACCACTATCAACGTCATAAAAACGCAACAATAAGCGAATAATTGTACTTTTACCAGCACCTGTTGGTCCAATAATCCCGATTCTTTCACCTTTTTTCAACTTAAAATTAATATCTTTTAAAAACATTGAATTATCTTCTTTTTTTAGATAAGAAAATCCTACATTATTAAACTCAATAAAATACTTTGTATCATTATTATCAATATTTTCATCTCTTAAAAGTTCTTTCGGTAAATGTAAAATCATTTTAATTCTTCTTGCCGATGCCACTGCTTTCGAATGAGTAATAAAAATTCGTCCTAAAGTAACCATTGCATTAAGAATGATTGTGAAATAAGAAGTAAATGCAATAATGGTTCCTACTTTTATTTCACCATTATTAACTCGATATGCTCCAAAAAAGATGACAATTACTAAACCTATATTTAATATTGCGTTAATTAAAGGATTAGTTAAGGCCATATTAATTCCGGCTTTCTTTTCCCGTTCATATAATGTTTCTGTTACAATATTAAATCTTTTTTGTTCATATTCTTCTTTTGATAAGGCCTTTATTACTCTAATTCCAGTAATGTTTTCTCTGATTACTCTTACCATATCATCGTTAGAAGTTTGCACATCACTATAAATCTTTATTCCTCGTTTTGAAACAATCACAATTACTACTACTATTACAGGTAATGTTGCTAATAATACTAATGTTAATGGGGCATCAAGCGTAAATGTAATAAAAATCCCTCCTATTAAAAGAATCGGAGCGCGTGTTCCAATTCGTTGAATCATAGTTAACATTTGATGCACATAATAAGTATCATTAGTCATCCTTGAAATCAGTGTGGGAATCGTTAATTTATCGACTTGAGATAATGATAAATCATTTATTTTTTTAAACAAATCATGTCTTAATGTTGTTGTAACTAAACGGGATACAATTGCGGCCATAGTATTAGCAATAATGTTTCCAAATAAGCCAACAAAAGCACATAAAATCATTACTAAACCTAACATTACCATTGTCTTTGGATCATCAACATCATTGATAATATACGCTAATATCCAAGGCATAATTAAGTCAACAATTGTCCCTATAATTTTAATTATCATTCCTATTGTTATTCTTAATGTATAAGGCTTGACATATTTTAAAACTTCATCCATTTTATACCTTCTTTTTTCACAAAAAAATCTCTTAAAAAAACAAATATATGCCTAAGCCTGAAATTTCAGTTTTTTTGTTTTTGTTTTCGGAACCAATTAAGAATTCGAAAAACAAACATAAATTGATTCTAAGGCATTTTTTGAAACAATTTTAAGGTGTTTTTTACTTCTTTAACTTCCTTCTGTTTTTTTAAAGACCTTTTTCTTATTTTATTATTTATTTGATTATTCAATTTTGAAAATTATTTTTTTATGATTTTTCTTAGATAATTATTGCAAATTCGCTATATCCTTTTTTTAATTATTTTTTATATAATTTCTTGATGTGTTTTTTTAATTTTTTATTCTAAAAAAAGCTTAATTTCTTTACTTCTGTTTTCTTAAAAACAAGCAAAAAGAAAAGGTTAAAAATTATCCTTTTCTCTTTATTTCATTATATAATATAGCGAATACCAGTTAGGGCGTTCTTTTGCATACAAACTATTTTTCATAACTTGAATGGAATAATCTAAATTAGTTCTTTCAAATAGTTCTGTTATTCCTAATACTCTTAAATCATCATCAAATTTATCGATTAATTTATTTCTTTCTTTGTTTTCTAATGGCATTGTAACTAATTCTAAATATCTTAGGCCTATTTCGACAATATTTAAGTGTTTTTTTATTAATTCATTATCATATTTTGCTGCTTCAAGTGCCTTATTTATGATATTACGTGCTTTTATTATTATTTCACCACTAAATAAATCACTATCAGCATCATCATATAACCATAATGTTTTATTATTGATGGCATCTTCAAATAAATATATATATTCTTGAATATACTTTGAAGCATTTCCATAATAATGATCACAAAAATAACTGATAATATCTTCTAATTTTTCATCACTTCGCATCATTTTGGCTGCGACATAACTCTTTAGTTCATCGAAGTAACCTTTTCCTCCATTTGAAAAGTTCCCTTGCATTAATAAACCCTTAACACCAATGCGCTTATATAATTCAATATTTTTTGCCATACTTCTAAAATTTGGAAAAGGAAGTAAATAATTTCGATAATTTACAGCATAATCCCAAATATATAGGCGATTTGTTAGTTTACTCCACCCAATTAAATCACTTAGAAAACTTGCATTACGTGATGATTGATCCCTTTTTGCACCTTCTTCAATTGATTCAGCCCATGAACATTCAATGTTTGTTAAGCGAACTATTACATTTTTATGAACTTTTAAGCCAACAGGAGGCTTTCTTGAATATTGATAAGCAAATGTGTGAATTAAAACATCAGGATATTCTTCTTCTAAAGCACTTGCAATTCTATTTACAAATCTAATTATTGAAGCACTTTGACTTCCATGAGCTTCATCGAAAGCTTTACAATGTTCACATTCACAAGCCATTTTAATAAAATGGCCCATCCATTCATCTTGTGCAACACTAAAAACCTTACAATCTGGATTATCTTTAATCCATTGTTTTACTCGTTTTAAGCATAATTGAAATACTTCTTCATTTGATAAACATAATTCAGTATGTTCACTAACTCTTTTGCCATCTATATATGAAAAATATTCTGGATGTGTATCAAAGTATTCCTTTGGATTGATTAAATCCGCAAAAGAATGATGGAAATTATACCATTTTGTTTTTCCACCTAAGCGAACTGATAGATCAGCTAAATTACTATTAAGCATATTCATTGATGCATATTTACCATTAAAGGCATCTGTGAAGTAACATTCACGATATTCAAAAGGAAGCTCATAAAAGATATCTTCTTTTACATCAATTTTTGTCACGTTATCATAGACAATCATTTCACTATCTAAGGCGCTTAACTTTATAAAACGTTCTAAAAAATAATAAACTGCGTATAAAACGCCTCGTGAAGACTTAGAAACAAAACATAAATCATCATTATCACGAACAATTGCAAAGCCTTCATCGCTTAAATTAGCAACATATTGATGATAATCTTTACCTCTAACATTTAATCCTAAATGAATTTCTTTCCCACGACGATCTATTTTTGATGAAAATAAAGGAACAAGACACTTTGTTGATGCATACAGATATTTTTGTAATTCATTAGCCGCAAAACGTACACACTCAGAAGCATCCATTTCATAACAAATATGATAAGCTGTTTTTTTATTATTTAATATTAGCATAACCCACCTAAATTTTATAAATATATTCTTTTCTTTTTATAAAGTAAATTAATTCATCAAATCCCATTTCTTTAATTACTGCTATATGTTTATCAAAATCTAATCGATATTTACTTGCTTTATGCGCATCACTTGATAAAGTTAGTTTTTTACCACCACATTCTTTATATAGTTTTAATAAATATCGTAGGTGATCATCAAATTGATAATTTTTATCATTTTGCAAATATATCTCATTAATCACTTTTAACACTTTGGAATTTATTTCTAATGCTTTATTATTTTTAACTAATAATTGTAATATTTTTTTTATTCTTTCTTCATAATCACTGAATTTATAGTGATAATCAATCATCACAATAGTTTTAAATGCAAAATCAATATGGGATAAAACATCAAAATTACTAAAAGTATTTAAAGCTTCTTCTGTAATATCAAAATACTCTTTCATGATTTTCTCAACTCCACTAGCAAATGTTTCTTTAAAGTAGTAATCACCTTTGCCACTATCATGGATACTTAATTGAATCAAATCATAATCATATTTATTTGCAATTTCAATCATTTCCTTTAAATAATCTTTTCTGTATCCTAATTCTATTCCTAATAATGGTGTAATATCTGTAAATTCTTGCTTTAATTCTTCTTGTGTTGCTATTAATTTATCATAATCTACATCCCAAGTTGTACCATCTACTGTCGTATGAAAATCGTAATGTTCACATGTTAAGAGATATTTAATTCCTATCCTTTTTGCTTCAAGATAGTAATTTCTTAAATCTTCAGTTGAATCTTTAGAGAAGGAAGAATGCATATGTTGATCATGCAACATAATTTATACCTAAATTCTTTCAATAGTTTTAATTTTAATAATTGGATATGGAAAATCTGCAAACATATTGCTTATAAATTCTGTACGAGCTTGATTTAATTCTTCTAATACCTTATATGATTCTTCACCTACTACTTTACCAAAAGCAGCATATTCTCCATTTAAATGTGGGGCATCAGCTGTACAAATAAAGAATTGAGAAGATGCAGAATCCTTAATACTTGTTCTTGCCATTGAAACAACTCCTAAAGTATGTTTCAAATCATTTTTAACACCATTACTTTGAAATTCACCCTTAATTGAAGCAGTTTCATCTGCTTCATATAATTCATCGCCGTCTAATTTATAACCACCTGTTTGCACCATAAAATCACGAATTATACGGTGAAAGATTACTCCATCATAATATTTTGCATCTACTAAATTTAAAAAGTTTGAAGCACTTATTGGAGCAATATCTTCATATACTTCAATATCTAAATGTTTTCCATTTTCTAAGATTAATCTTACTTTATTCATATAATACACCTCTTCTTATCTTTTAAATTATATCAAATATTAACGCTAAAAGCAACATAAAACTCATACCAAAAGGTATGAGTCTCTATTTTTATTATTTAAGAATGAAATCAATCTTGACACTACATTCACCAGCAACAGTTGGAGTTTCAAAGCTTAAGTAGTATTGTGTAGCTGTACCACTTGAGACCATTGATTGAATTAAATTTTTAGCATTCGTATCTAAACAGTTATCATGAACACCAATAATATAATCATATGAAGAGGTAAAAGTAGATAAATTCTTACCGCTTGCTAAGAATCCGACTACTTCATATAGTCCTAATTCATTATTATACTTTAGAAAAATTCTATCCCAGTATAATCCAGATACAGTTCCTGCTTTATCGCTTGACCCAAGCATAACATAATTGCCATTTCCATAACTTGTGTTATATCTTGTTGCGGTAATTGATTCGGACACATTTGTTAAGTATATTTCTTTTACAAATTCTGAAGTGTCTCCATCTTGATATGCTTTGATTGCAATTTCTAAAATATTACGTGTGACAGAAAAACTTGAAAATTCATAAATGTAATTACCTAAGTTTTCACTATCTTCATATTTTACATATGCTATTACACTTATATCTTGATTATACTTTTCTTTTGGAATATTATAAACAACAACATGAAATGTGGTATTACTACCTGTTATAACCTTTTGAATTAAGTTGTTTCCATTAATAGTTGTACTATTACTTCTAAATGCTGCAATAAATTCACTTGCAGAATGTGTTCCCACAGCAAGAAGAAAACCATGTTCAACTGATTCTTCTAAAGTATCAATTGTAGCACTAAATTTAAGTCCTTGACGTTCGCCTGTTGTTCTAACACTTGCTCCATCAATTAATTCTAATTGATATTTATCATTTAAAGAATATATTGTTTTTTCTCCTAATGTATTAGAATATGATAATGCTCGAATACCATAATTATAACTACCGCTATCACTATCAGTCCAAGTAAAACTACTATTACTTCCACCAACAATATCAATCAATTCACTAGAATCAAATGTGACTTCACTACTACTTCTATAGATTGCATAGAATTTTGCATTGTCTAATCTATCCCATGTTAATGTTTTACCATTAACGATAAAATTATTCACTTTTCCTAAATGAATTGGATTAATTGATTTAATTTCTGGTTGAACTACTTTAATTTTCCAACAGTTTGTTCCTAAGTGAGATGCTTGGAGGGCTGATTTTGAAGTTCCACCATCATAATACTTACGTAAATGATCAAAATTATAAAGGCTTGCTCCACTAACATTTTCTAATGTTGTAAGATAGTTTAATTGATTATATAATTCATTTGAGTCAGTATACCAAGAAGTTGAAGTATATGTATCAGGCCAATATAAACCAATTCCTGAGTATAAATTAACATCTAAATTCTTTACTACTTTGTCCCACCAACCCATTACTTTTTTATATCCAGCAACAGAATGATCAATTGCCCAATAACTTTGTGGCATGATGTAATCAATCCAGCTTTTACAACACCAATATACAGTATCAGAGAATAAATATGATGAATAATGAGTTTGTCCACCAGTACTAGAACCATCTGTAATTGGCCAACCATTGCCTTCATATGTTACTTCCCCACTACCATTTTTATATATTCCAGTTGGAGCAACGCCAATTTGGATATATTTGTTATTTATTTCATTAAAACTATTTACAGCACTATTTAATTGCTTAAAAAACAGATTACATTGAACACGGCGCCAATCTGCTTTATGCAACGCATTAGTTACTGTATAACTTTTACGATAGTGTTCATATTCAGCTTTATCTTCAGCACTTAAACTACTAAAATTATTACAAAAATTAACATATAAGTTATTATCTGCTTCATCTAAAATAGTAGTAGTTCCTGATGTTTTTCCATTTGCACCTAAATCAATATAGAAATAATCATCAAAATGAACAGCATCAACATCATATCGTGAAATAAATTCAATCACTGTATCAACTACATGATCTCTTACTTCTTTGATTCCTGGATTTAAGATTGCTCTATCATCATATACTAAGATATTATCTGAATTACTAGCAGAATTTAGTGGATAACTAGTATATTTATTAGCAACTACTTCAGCACTAATTGCACCTGAATTTGTAATTCGATAAGGATTCATCCAAGCATGAAATTCAATTCCCCGCTTATGACATTCTTCAATAAGCCAAGCAAGAGGATCAAATGTATTAAAATTCACTTTACTCCATCCTGAATAAACAGGATTAATGTCTGATTTATATAATGCATCATTCATTTGACGCACATGAAAGATTAAAGTGTTGAGATTACTTGCCTCTAAAACATTAAAAATATATTCCATATTTGTTTTAAAACTAGTTTCACTAGTATAATTTACTATTGATGCATCAGTAATAGGCGTAACCCAGACTGCTCTTAATTCACTTGCAGGATCAACATAATTATATGTAGTTGCTTTTGTTTCCACATTTACAGTTTCTAAAAAACAACATATTGATAATATCAACAATAAAAAACTTAGGACTTTTTTAACTATCTTCTTCATAGTTTTTTACTCCTGACAACTCTTCAAAATTCACTTCACCAGTATTACTAAAAGTAATGATATCTTCTTCTATTTCAATAATTTCAATAAATGGTACTTGATATTCTTTTTTCATTTTCATTTTCCTTTCTCCTTTTTTTAGTATGGTTTTGTCCAGTTAGGATCATTGATTTGATAGGTTACTACGACTATTTCATCGTGCATTTCAACTTTTATATATTTATAATCCGCTTCAACATTATTTACAATTAGTTTAAAGTTGTTGCTTAACACTAATCCTTCATTTAATGTAATAATTGTTTTAATATAGATATAATCTAATGGCTTATCTATTCTAGCTTGATAGCGATCAGAACAACTACTAACAATATAATTAGTTGTGTCTAAAGTAATCTTAATTTCTCTAATGATGTTATCATTATAATTAAATGTGAGTGTTTTATTAGTTAATGTATACCCATCTTCTACTTCTTCACCATTTAATTTTAAAATGAATCTTGGAGAAAATAAACTATCATCAATAATTTCTATTGCAATTTCATAGAAATAGTTATTAACCTGATATGATAGTTTTAACTTTAAATCATTAATTGTAACTAACTTATTTTCAAAATCAATCTTTAAGTCTATTTCCTTGATTTTGTTATCCTTTATAGTTAAAGATATTTTATCATCTTCAATATGATAATCAACTTGATTAACTACTGAATCGTTTACTTTTAATATTACATCTTCACTTAACTTTGCTTCATCATTGATTGTAATTATTATATTTATGACTTCATAATCTAAAGTCGAAATAATCTTTGCTTGATATGTCGCATCATCGCAGTAAATAACATATTTTTCATAATCAAGTTCTAAAGTTATAGTTTTTATTTCTTCTTTAAATGCTTCTATTATTTGGTTACTAAATATTCCTGGATTACTGACTGCTAAATTATAAATACTTTCTGTATATAATTTATCACTATAACGGAATTTGATTTCTTTCTTACTTTCATATTTATAATATAATCTAACACTTACATATTTTTTAAAGTTATCTTCAAGATCATTATCAAATAAATATGAATAATTATTTGAATCGTTTAAAATAATATTATTATTGTATTCTATATTTCCGACGATAAAATCATTTTTATCAATATCATTTTTATAACTAATTAAAATTCCAAAAGATATAATCTTTTCATTTAATTCCTGATTATATTCATCACAATCTGATATATTATTATATTTGAAATCAATTTGAAGTCCTTTTTCTTGATTATTAATTTTAATATCTATTTGTTCAAAACCATTTGTTTCTATTGATTTTATTCTTTGATCATTACACCCAAGAATAAATGATCCTAATAGTATAAACAATAAATAAATAGCAATATATCTCTTTTTCATCATCTTTCCCCTTTTATGTATTATTTTATCATATTTTTTTTAAAAAAAATATACTTTTTTCCATTTCATATTTGGTAATTTGTAGTATAATATTATTCGATGTAAATATTATTAAAGAGGTTTATATATGTTTATAATAGAAATGGCAAAATTAAAAATTAAAATTAATAACCGTTTTTCTTTTTTAGAAAAACTTTGCAAAGACTATATTATTGATGATGAAACTTATGATTTTGAGGTTTCAGTAACTGATGATGATATTAATAAAGAGAAAAATGCCAGTGATGGTAACTTTTCTGTAGGTTATTTAGAAAGTATTTGTATTTATCGTAAGATATCAGAAAAAGTTCCCCAATATAATTGTATATTATTACATGCAGCAGTAATTAAAGTTGATAATGATGCATATGCTTTCTGTGCAAAATCTGGTACGGGTAAAACTACTCATACAAAACTATGGATGCAATTATTAGGTGATAGAATGTCATATATTAATGGCGACAAACCATTAATTAGAATTATTAACGATCAAGTATATGCTTTTGGAACTCCATGGAATGGAAAAGAGCAATATGGTACTAATTCTTATGCAAAGTTAAAAGCGATTGCTTTTATTGATCGTGATATTACAAATTCTATTATTCATCTTCCAAAGATTGAAGTGTTACCCCGAATTATTCACCAAATATTATTACCTAAAGATGAGGATAATTTATCTAAGACTTTTGAGATATTAAATGAAGTTGTTGGTAAAACAAATACTTATTTATTAAAATGCAATATGGATATAGAAGCGGCACAAATAGCCTATACACAAATGCGAAAGGACTAACTATGGATAATATCACTAGACGAGATAATCAATTAGCTTATATTACAGATGAAAAAGTAATTAAACAAGCAAAAGAAACAAGAAAAAAATTACAAATATTTAATAATACTGATTGGTCAGATTTTGATAAGTTAAAAATCCTTGCTTCTAAAATTTTAGGAAAAAGTGAAAATCCATCAATCACTCCCCCTTTTTATTGTGATTATGGTTTTAATATTGAAGTAGGTAAAAACTTTTACGCTAATGCTTTTTGTACAATTTTAGATGTAGCTAAAGTAAAAATTGGTGATAATTGTTTATTAGGTCCAAATGTATCAATCTATACTGCTGGGCATCCTATTCATCCAATTGCTAGAAATAGTTCTTATGAATATGGTAAAGTAATTACAATCGGTGATAACGTATGGATAGGAGGTAACTCTACAATCTGTCCTGGTGTAAAAATAGGAAATAATGTTGT
This sequence comes from Bacilli bacterium, assembly GCA_016296945.1. Lineage (GTDB taxonomy): Bacteria > Bacillota_I > Bacilli_A > ML615J-28 > CAG-698 > CAG-698. Next base: position 34,714 of record JAEDHQ010000001.1, read on the forward strand.
GATTGGCGCTGGAAGTGTTGTTACAAAAGATGTTCCAGATTGGACTGTGGCCGCGGGAAATCCGTGTAAAGTTTTAAGAATTATTACTGATGATGATAAAAGAAAATTATATAAAAACGAAGAAATTGATGATGAGGCTTGGAAAAACATATGTTTATCTTTTAATCTTTAAAGTCTTAAAATTATGAATTTTAGTTTTGTTTCTTTGTTTTTATTAAAATAATTTATATTTTTATTTTCAATAACAAAAAATAAGTTCCTTGATTTCAAGGAACTTATTTAATATTACAATACTTATTCTTCCTGTGGGCTTTGCAAACACTATACTTTCCAACTATTATTACTTAATAAAATAATTAGTATGAACTATTCTTTCTTTTCATTATTAGAAATCAATTTACCACCTAAATAACCTGCTAATAAAGATTTAACATCGATTCCTGTTGCTTTTTCTAATCCTTCAAAAATTTGAGTACCGTTTTTTGATATTTCTTCTGTTAATTTAGCAGTGTTTCCTTCACCATACATCACAATTGAATCAATCTTGCTCATTGCTTCTGCAACTGGTTTACTGTAAGCATTAACAATCTCTGGTAAAACTCCTGAGTCCAAAATTAATTGCAATGTTGCTGCTTCGCCATATTGTTTCATCGCATCTGCTTTTGCTTTGATGGCATCTGCTTCAGCCTTCCCTTTTGCTTCAATTCCAGCCGCTTCAGCTAGTGCTGCTTCCTTCAAAGCATTTGCTTTTGCAATTTGTGCACTTGCTTCGGCTTCGGCTTGAATTTTTAAAGCTTCTGCTTCTTTTTGTTTTTTTACTTTATCTGCTTCAGCTTTAATCTTTTGCATTTCTGCTTCTTGTTCTAATTCATATTTTTTTGCTTCAGCTGCTTTTTGGCGAGTAAACAATTCTGCTTCTGCTTCTTGTTGGGCAGCATATTTTTTTGCTTCCGCAACCTTATTAATTTCTGCAGCTAATTTCTTTTCTTGAATTTCTACTTCACGATTTTCTAATTCAACCATTCTCTCACGCTTTGCAATATCAGCATTTATTTGCGCAATATTTATTTCTTGCAATCTCTTTTGCTCTTCAATTTTATAGGCAGCATCTGCTTGGGCTTTAGCAGTATCCGTTTGTTGTTTTAATTCAGATTCTTTTAAAGACAATATTGTATTTTGTTCAATAATCTTTTGATTTGCTTCAACTCTACTTCTATTTGCTGCTTCTTCAGCTGAAGATTTTGCAATTGTAACATCACGATCAGCATTTGCTTTCGCAATAGCAGCATCTTTTGATATTTGTGCAATATTGTCAATACCTAAATTTTCAATCACATGATTATCATCAGCAAATGATTGAATATTAAAGTTTACAACTTCAATCCCCATTTTAGCCATATCTGGTACAACATTTTCTTTAACAGAGTTGGCAACACCTTGGCGATCTTGAACTAACTTCTTAATATCAACAGTACCAACAATTTCACGCATATTACCTTGCAATACTTGTTGAACTTGTTTAATTAAATTTTCTTCAGACATATTTAAAATTGCTTCAGCCGCTCTTTCTAATAATGCTGGATCAGATGAAATTTTTAAGTTTGCAACGCCATCTACTCTAATATTTATAAAATTTGAAGTAGGAATTGCTTCATCTGTTTTAATATCAACTTGGAATACTCTTAATGATAATTTATCTAGTCTTTGTAAAAAGGGAATTCTAAATCCTGCCTTACCAATTAAGATTTTTCTTTTTCCCCATCCTGAAATAATAATTGCTGTATCTGGTGCTGCTTTTACATATCCAGTTATAAAAAATACAATCAACAATGCAATGATTGCTAAACCAGCAATAATCCAACCGCCTGTACCGATTAAAAATAAAAACATAAATTAACACTCCTTTTCTTACTTAATTATTTTCCTTATATAATGCTTTATTTTTCGAAAAATTCTATTTCTTACTCTTTTCTTATAATACCTAATATATTCTTTATTATCATTGCTTACATATGTTTCCCCACGATAAAAACCATCTACAACACCAATTATCATCTCATCAGTAACATTATATTCTTTTATAAATTGATTATCACCACATAAGACATAACTATCTTTTTTAACCCCAATTATTCGATGCAAAACATAAGTTTTATCTTTACGCTGATAAAGGATGACATCATATTTTTTAAGTCTTTTCGTTGGTTTAACTAATCTAACTGTATCAAGTCTTTGCCTAATCATTGGCATCATACTTGTCCCAATTGGTGTTGCAATATAATAACCATTTTTTTCTATTAATTCTTTATATGAAATACTATTCAAGAATACCACTCTTTTCTAATTTTTCAATAAATTGATTAATATGTTTGCTTGCTTCACTTTCTAAAACATCATATTCTGCTAGCATCTTCTTTAGTAATTCTTCCTTTTCAATTCCTTCAGCCAAATTCTTCCATAAGAATGCTCCCGTTTCATTTAAGGTAATCATTCCTTTAAATTGCAAACTTGCTTTTCCAACAGGAACTACTGCATAACTTCCTGCAACTTCACGTAACATAAAACCTTCTTTTATTTTAATCATATTTTTACTCCTGTTATTTCTTTAATCATATTAATTTCCTCAACTTTTTTGTAATTAACATTTTGAATAGTTTGATATGTTCTCTTATGAGTCTTAAAATTAAATAATCCTTTTACTAACCTTTCAAACCAAAACCAAGGTAATAAGATTGGAATTTTTGATAAAATTGGATTTCTTCTTTTCATTACTTTAAATGGTGGAAATAGTTTCTTTATAATCAAATGTTTTTTACTTTTTTCTAAATCATCTTTGTTTTCTAAAGAATTAACCGCTGAATTTTCAACAGTTCCATATGTTCCACATTCAAGTATATAATTTAAAACTAAGTTAATATCTTCTTCTTTGATTTTATCTATTTTTCCTTTAAAAATATAATCACTAATAGCAATTAATGTACAAGAAAATTTATCTAACTCTAAAGACTTAAGTTCTGAATTAATATAATTAAAATCTAATTTCTTTTGTTCTAAATAATAATATAAATCTATAATTGTACGAAGACCTGTTCCCCCGTGGCCAAAGTGTTTAGCCGCATGAACAATCATAAATACAAAGAAATCTTCATCACTTAGTTCATATAAATATTGTTTATTTTCAGCTAATCTCACACGATCCCAAATGTTATCATAATAATTAACACCATATGATTCATCAATCATTCCCCGATGCAACTCAATATTCATATAAGGCTTTTTTATGTAATTGTCGTGATTGCCACCCACATTATCTACAGTATAACCTATTTCTTTTAACACATTACCAGCTTTTTTTAAATCATCAATTGGAATTAAGATATCTAAGTCAGCCATTGATCTATATTGTAAATCAGGATATAGTTTACGAATTAAAGCTCCTTTTAATGGCATATGTTTGATTTTATAATGTTCCAATTCACTACATATAATCTCTAGTTCTCCATCCTGAATTAATGATTTATATGCATTAATTGTAGCAATTTTTTTAAACGTTTTAAATATGTCTTGTTCTTCATCGATTATTAATTGTTTTAATCCTAGATATGTAATATATTCAAGACTATGAAACTTAGCATATTTTATTATTCTTTCTAAATTAAAACTATCTAAATCATCAATATGAATTTCTTTTCTAAGAATAACACTTTTTATTATCTTTAAAAAATTTAATTTATTAGGATCTCTATTCATTATACCCATGGCAACCATCCACTATCAACATTTTCAGTATATTCATAATTATCTAAAAAAGAGAAGTCACAGATAATTTCATTTTCATCTTTTGTTAATTCATATTTTTGCGCATTGATTGTAAAAAAGTTATTAGTATAAATACATATGTTATTATTATTAGATTCAATCTTATATAACATTGTTTGTAAATCTGGATCGAAATCAGCTTCGATAAAATATATTTTTTTAATCTTTGCAAGAAATTCTTCTACTTCTTCGGTTTCTTCAAGTTTTTTAGATTTATTAATTTCTTTTCTTATTATTGTAATCTTTGAACCAAATAACTCTAAATCCGTAAATGACATTTTATTTTTAGGTAGTACTGTAACATTAATAATTAAATTTATTATTGGGTAATCTTTTAAATATAAATTTATTGTAGTTGAACCTTCTTGTAAAGCAATAATTTTATTTCCTTCTACCACACAAATTTTATCATCATTTACTTCTACAATTATCTCTAAATCGTTTGTTGCTTGAATATTGAATTCTTGTACTTCGTCTACTTTTAATTCATAGTTTAAATTATCGCTTGTGATTTCTAAACTGCTTATTACTGTTACATTTATAGTTTCATTAATACTTGAATCACTAATTAGAAATAATGTGATTTCACAACTTCCTGTTTTATATGCTTTAATTATTCCATTCTTAAAAATTGCCACTTCTGGATTACTATTAGCTGCAATAACTGTTTCATTAGCTGATACTTCATATCTTATCTTGACTTCTTCGCCAACTTCTAATGTTATTTTTTTATCTTCTTCTTGCAAATTAAGATATTTTTCTTCTTTACAAGAAATTAAAAAACTTAATAAGCACAAAATAACTATTAATAATTTCTTCATAGTTTGTCTCCTAAATCTTTTAAATATTTTTAATTATTTATATTCTATCATATAAACAAATTATTTAAAAGATTATTTAAAAAAATATAAAATAATGCCTAATTAAGGCATTATATTTCTTTTATTTTATATTTATTTGTTTCATCACTTGTTTCATATAATTTGACATCACTTACAAAATTTCTTCTTTCATCAAGAATTGTAATTAGATGAGTAACATCAATCCATGTTACATTAATTAAAGAGAAGTAATTTAAGATATCAAACAACGCACGTTTACCATCTTCTGCAAATGTTGATTGGAAAATCTCATTTATAATTACTAGGGATTTATCATTTACTTTATCGATTATTTCTTTAATATCGATTACTTCTTTTTCGAAACGACCGCCAACATCTGTATCTTTTTCTTCTCCTGAAAAGATTGTCGTAACGCTTTCTTTAATTTCCACTTTTGCTTGATCACAAGCTACAAATAATCCATTTTGGAAAAAGATTTGGTTAATTCCGATTGTTCTTAGTAAGACTGTTTTTCCGGTATTATTAGATCCAACCACTAAAACACTTTGCTTATTAGCAATTGAGATATTATTTCCATATATAGGAGCAGAATATCCTTCGATAATATATTTCATTGAAAGGTATATATCTTTGGCATTTTTATAATCTGTCTCTTTTGCGATTTCAGGAAAAGAACAATCAATTTTTCTTTCACCTAATGAATCATATAAAGAATTTGCAAATTCAAAGAAAATAAATTCATCACTAAAATAGCTTATTTCATCATAAAGACTTTCATAAATATCTTCTACAATTACAACAACACGATTAAATGAATCAATCACAATTCGTGAAAAATCATCTTTTACTTTTGGATTAATTTCAATCTTGCCGTCACTTCTTTCTTTTTTTCTAAATATACTTACCTTTTCACTAGTATATTTACCACTGCATAATATAAACTTATTATCAATTGGCATTAATTTATCATCAAGATTAGTATAAAACGCAAAAGCAGAATGTTGTTCAATTATTTCTTTAATCACTTTTTGAAGTTTTTTAAAATAAACATTTTCAATTCGGTTATTGATTTTCTTTGCTAACTCTTTTAATCCAACTGATGAAGGAGAGTATGTTACAAATAATTCATTTAAGCGAATATATATTTCAATTAGTTTATTAATATCTTGAGCATAATCTTTAAGCATCATCGTTGTCTCAGAAATCTCCATTTCGGATTTAACTTTCAATTTTGCACGACTAGAACGGGTAGCATTATAATCACTATAGCATTTATTAAGATTAAATGATTCCCGACCTAACCCATAATAAAGACTGCGATTATACATCATATCACGCATTACACTTTGACGATATTTAATTGTTTCTTCATCAGTACAAATACTACCTAAAATATCTAATATTTTTTCTTGTTTTCCTTTATCAACAAAGACATAGCGAACAATTGAATCTATTTGAAGATCGTGTAATGCATTGTTGACGGATCCGATTTTTTCCTTACCAAATGGATATAATAAACTACTCATTACCTTTCTTCCTTTCTAATAATTGTTGTTTTGTTAAACCGTGTTTATACAAAATATCATCGACATATGATAATAACTGTTTTTCTACTTTCTTTATTTTGTGTGTTCTTATATTAGATTTTCCTTCCATTACTACCGGTGTAAAAAAACCAATTCTCGAATCATGAATTTCCTCAAAAATTTTATATTGATGCGTTACATACATTACTTTAGCTTGGGTATTACCAATATCATTAAGTAATTGTTTTGTATAAACGCACGCTTTTTCTTCACTAGTTGATGAAAATGTTTCATTTAAAAAAGCAATAGAATCGGGTCCGAAATGAGATTTAATTATATCAAGACGTTTAATTTCATCACGAAGACGTCCTTCACCAAAACTATAGTTTTCTTCATTTGGAAAATGTGTACATATATATTTTACAGGATATACTTTAGCACTTTTTGCAAACATATACCCACAAGTCATAAAGTATACATAATTTGCCCCAATACTACGAAGATAACAAGTTTTACCACCACTATTAACTCCTAAAACAAAAGATATATTTTCTTTCCCATCAATATAGAAATCATTAGGAATAACATCAATTTTACTTACTGTTAAACTAACATCATATGCATCTGTAATTGAAGTTTTGTTTTCTTCATTCACCACTACCTTACAAAAAGGAATACCTTGTTTATTAACTTTTGTAAACATTGTTTTTAAACTTAATAAATATTTAAATTCACTAACTAAGCTACTTAAATCAGTTACTTTTTGATGATTTGATTCGTAAAATTCAGCAATTTTTTCATAAGTTGTTTTATCTTGTAAAGATATCTCATATAAAAAATATGGATTTACTTCTTTTTTCATAATTTGACGAGGGGTTTTAACTAATTCAATATTTAATCCTTTTACAATATCTAATAATTCATCTTCTAAATTAGTTTTTTTATCAAAAGTGATTTTATAATATGGTGCCCCTTCATGAAATTCCGCATTAAATTCAAAATGACTTGTAATATAATCATATAAATTTTTTACTTCATTTCTTAAAGTTTTTACTTCATTATCATCGAAAATGCTATCAATTTTTACAATTAAATCAGTTAATCCTTTTGATTTTACATTTAATTTTATTAACACATCTTTTGTAATTGTTAGGAATTGATAATAATGATATATATACATTATTAAAAATATACGTCTTTTGATGTTTTCGGTTGCTTCTCTTAAAGAAATAAAGCGACCAACTAAATCAGTTAAACGATAATATAAATTTTCTAATAAACCATCCTTATCATTTAATAAATCTTCAAAAATTCCTTGCCGATATAATAATGATTCTTTTGATGGAATAAGTTTCATAATTTCTTGCATTTCATCAACATCACTGTAATTATCAAAACAACATTCTAATAATTTTGTTATTTTTAAATCGCTAAAGACTGCATCATCTAATTTACTAACTGCTTCATCATTTTTCCATAATAAACTAAAGGCCATATAATTCCTCCTTTTATTAATTTTTAGTATATCATAACTTATAAAAAAATAAAAGATGAAATCATATTGATTTCATCAAATAATATTACTTAATTTGTAATTTTTCTTGTTTATTTTTCTTAGCAATAATACTACCTTGGATAGCAGCACCAATTCCTGTAAATACTAAATTCATAATCATATCATAGATAAATGCACCCTTATATTCTGCGATAGAAAAGATGTAGGCTAATCCATTTAAGTTACTGCCATCTGTAATTGCAAGACCATTTCCAATTACTATCCACATAAAGAAACAAACAAGTTCAAACATTACTAAAACTGTCGCAGTTGAGATTAAAACTCTAAACTTATCTTTTTTACCTTCAAATTTTACATATAAGAAGTCAGCTAACATAACAGCAAATAAAGCAATTAATGCGGAAACAAATCCTAATTGATATAAAATAAACCAAGCAACACAACCTACTGTTGCTCCAATTAATGAGCCTAAAAAGCCTTTAAAATAATTACCTGGAATCTCTTTAAATTCTTTTTCTTGTAAAGTACTTGCTTCTCTCATACTATTAGCACAAGCAGGATCAACTGTAACATATACATCATTAACTTGAATTTTTTCATATTCAACTAATTCTTCACCACATGCTGGGCAAAAGCCTTTTCCTTTTACTCCTTGATCTTTCATCATTGAGATAATGTGTCTTAACTTAACAATTAATTTTTTAGCTGCTCCAGCAGCTGTAAAGCCATTTAAAGTTAACTTAACACCAAAAGTATTTGGCTTTCCTCCCGCAAATGCTTTACCTTCATAATTTATAAATTCTTTAATAATTTGTTGTTTATATTCTTCATTGGCAAAGAAATTTAAAAATACTGTGATTCCTTCTTGTGAATTTATTGTACTATAAATAGTTGTTTCATAGTCACCACAGTAACCATATAATCTATCCTTTGCTGTTTCTTCTAATCCAAATGCTTCTTTGATTGATCATAATTATTCTATTTTATCAATAATTATTTTTTTTCTATAGTTTTAAATTGCTTTAGGCTTTTTTCATTTTTACATTTCTATAAGTATTATTTATTTTATCATAAAAGAAATTAACTTCTAATGGATAATAATTAAAATACAATAAAATACCAAAAACAATAACTAAAGTAATAATTGAAATATAATAGGGTATTTTAAAAATAATATTTGATATTTCTAGTTTTATGTTAATAATTGATGATAAAACCAAGCCTATAAATAATGATAGAATATCAATAATCATTGCTGATATATTAAATCCATATTTTAAAGTATAATAAATTATTGTAATAATAATTCCTGTTATTATAAATGTAATTAATGGATAAATTGCCCATTTATCTTTATTGATTATATATTTCTTTCTAAAAATAAAATAAGTTATAAGATAAAATAGAATAATTGGTATAAATGTCATTTTTATATGTTGAAAAATACTTTCATTTATTGGAGCAATTGCTCCAATTATTTCGTTATATCCACTCCATTTATAAATATAATGAAATATAACACATATTGCAAATATTGCTAATGAACTAGCACTAATAATATAAGTTGTTCTTTTCATAATAAACCATCCTTTTTAATTATATTATATGTAAAAAGAATGATTTTATTAAAAATACGATTAAAAACACATTAGAAATTCTAATGTGCTTCATAAAATAACGCTAATTCATAAAAAAATGTTGATAACTTATTTAAATATTCAAATATTGTGTTTTGCCCACCATATTTTTCATATACTTTTGCATATCTTCTTTCACAAGTTCGGGCATGTGTTCTCACAATATGAATTTTTGCACTTAGTAATGTTTGTCCAGGCAAAACAAATTCTTTGAGGATTGGTTGTGATGTTTTATATTTTTTTATCAATTCTAAAATTGATTCAATATATTTAACTTCAAACTCTTTTTTAACACCAGCAACTAGCCCCATAATATAAGATAGTGTTTTTACAATTTCTTTTAATTCATCAGCTAATTCTTTATCTTTAATATAATGTGTTAGTTCCATAATATAACTACTCAACATGTCTGTTTCCCCAAAAAATTCAATTCGTTCATCACATTTTGTAGTCATTGTTCCAACTAAGGCTGTATCTAGTGGTTTTTCTTTAATTATGCTTTTCATACATCTTTACACCTTCTTGATACAAATCATTTCCATATGCATCATATGTCACAATTGTATAAAAATCTTCTACTTCTAATCTTCTTAATGCTTCAGCTCCTAAATCTTCATAAGCTACTAAATCACATTTTTTAATACTTTCAGAAATTGATGCTGCAGCACCACCTATAGTTGACAAATATACACATTTGTATTTGACAAGTTGCTCTTTATATTCATCACTTCGTGAACCTTTACCAATCATAATTTTCAGTCCTTGTTGCATCAGCTTTTCTGAATATGGATCCATTCTATAACTAGATGTTGGACCTGCGGAACCGATTACTCTACCTGGTTTTGCTGGAGTTGGGCCTACATAATAAATAGCCCCATTAGTAAAATCAACAGGCAATTCTAATCCTTTATCAATTAATTCCACAAATCTTTTATGAGCAGCATCCCTAGCTGTATATATAACTCCTGTTAGGTATACTACATCACCAGCACGTAATTTCAAAATAACTTCTTCGTCTTCTTTTGTTATTGGAACATTTAATTTATACTCCATACCTCACCTCTATAATTCACAACTCTTATGACGATTAGCATGACATTGAATATTTATAGCAACAGGTAAACTAGCAATGTGACATGGAAAACAGTTCACCTTAACAGCAAGGCATGTAGTTCTTCCTCCAAATCCCATTGGACCAATTCCTAGATTATTTACTTCTTCTAATAACTCTTTTTCTAATTTATTAGCATATGGATCACTTGCTTCATCATCTATTTCACGCATTAACGCTTCTTTAGCTAATAATGCAGCTTTTTCTAAATCGCCACCAATTCCTAAACCTATAATTATTGGAGGACATGGTTTACCACCTGCATATCGGACTGTGTCTAAAACCAATTTTTTTATTCCTTCAACCCCATCTGCAGGAATTAACATTTTAACTAAACTCATATTTTCACTGCCGCCACCTTTTGGAGCAACTGTAATTTTAAACGTATCACCGACAACGCTTTTAATATGAACTATTGCAGGCGTATTATTTTTAGTATTTATGCGATTTAACGGGTGCTCAACAACTGATTTACGTAAATAACCATTAATATAAGCATTACTAACACCTTGATTTATTGCTTCGTAGATATCTCCTTTAAAAATAACTTCTGAACCAATTTCTAAAAAACATACTACAATTCCTGTATCTTGACACATTGGCAAGTTTTGTTTCATTGCCAATTTATCATTTTCAATGATTTTACTTAATATTTCTTTTCCTAATTCTGATTCTTCTCTTTCTTTAAATTCGTTTAAATAATCTAAAAATTTACATCCGATATTGCTGCAAGCATCTAATAATAACTCTTCGACTTTTTTAGTAACTAATTTTAAATCTATTTCACGCATATTTCCACCATTAAATATAATTTAAATATTTTTTTAAGAAAATAACAGTTATTAAAATATCACATGCTCCTCCAACACTGATATTTTCTTTAATACAATAGTTATTAACATTTATTAACTTTTCTTTAGAGTCAATATTTTTAATCATTTCTTTTACATTTTGATATTTTTCAATACTTCCACATCTTTTAAACATTACAGTATCATCAATAACATCTATTATTCCTATCAAACATCGCTCTAAATTTTCTTCGTTTATTTCATTTAACTCTTTAGTCCAATTCTTTACTATCGTTAATCCATCAATTGCTTGATGTCGAGCTCCTTTTAAATTATAACTTTTAAATGCCTTTAACCCGTGAGTAAGGTTATGACTTATATAATCATCATTTAATTCATCTCTTAATGGCTTAGCCATTTCTTTTACATTTTTAAATATTTCTTCTATATAATACTCTTTATCTATAGTATGATTATTATTTTTTATTGTAAATCCAATTGAAGCAACTAATAAACCTAAAATAAAGATTAATCCTTTATAACAATTTACACCTTTTGTTTCTTGATACATTGCTTGTTCTGCTTCAATTCCAAGTAATCTAATCTTTTTAAATATTTCATTTAAACTACTATCTGTAAATCCAATATTAAACATCTTTACAAGATATGGAATAATTGCTTTTTTTGCATTACGCATTATTAAGGCATTCATATCATGATGAGATCCATTATCATTTATGCAAACACAACCAAATTTATAAGGCAGATTAAGTTCTATTTCCATTGCTTCATCGATTGTTTTTTTTAAAAGATCATCTAATCTAAAAAGTATCATCTCATCCATTTTTTTAAAAATTTCTTTATCAGTATGGATTTTCTTGCGGTTGCAAACAAAAGCATCATCATCACATAATAAACATTTTCTAAGTTTTTGTCTTTTAATGCTTCCATGATTATCAAGATGAACATCAAGATCTATTAATCTTCCTAATGGGTCTTCCTCTTCAATTGCAATTGTTAGCTCTTTTAAATTTCTAATTAAACCTTTTGGATAACTAAAAATAATATATGGACCATCATTAGATGTATAAGTTGTAGAATTAATGTGTCCTTTAATCCTATCTTCAATTATTTTTTTAAAATAATTAAGTAAAAAATAACTTTCAAAAACATTTTTATCAATTCCTACAATATTAGCCTTTACTACAACAAGATCATAATATTTAATTAATTGGTCAATCTTAATCCTTTTTTCTTCACGGTCCTTTAGGATATCTAAAACTTGTTTTTCCATTATTTTACCCATTATTTTTTAAGTATTTATCTTTAGCTGTTTTTGCCATTTGATAAAATAACATTCGCGATCCTTTTGGTACTAATAAAGATGCTTCTTCAATCTTTCCTTCTAAAATCATCTTACGAACTATACTTGCACTTACTTCAATACCATTTTCTTGATATCTTTTAATTTCTTCGACTTTATTTCCTAGAATATTTTTTAACGCCTTATTATATTCTACCATCATTTTATTAGATTCTGTTCCTATATAACGTTTGGAAATATTTAAATATTTCATAAAATATTCTTTGAATATTTTGGCATCAGTTGTTGCCCATTCTTTATTTTTCATTTCTTCATTTCTTAAAAAATAATTTGGAAAAGTTAAACTAGAAACAATATAACTAGAAGATGGAATAACAACAACATTTGGCAAATGATTACAAGCTAAATATAATAGTGTCATTCGTTCTTTATAACTAAAGAAAGATAAATCTTCTTCTAAAATAAATACTAAAACATATTGATGTCTTTTGGCGGCTAATTCAATTAATTCTAGGTGGCCAATTGTAACTGGATTGCAATTCATAACTAAGCATCCAATATCTGCATTATTAACGTTTATATCGAACTTATACTCAATTTTGTGCTTTAAAGATTCTAAATATTCTATAATATTAGGTGTTCCTGCTTCTAAAATACAAACAGTGTCAGTTTCAACTATTTTCTCAAATCCAAAACTCATAAATGTGTTTAAATATTCTAATTTTGTATATACCAAATAATGATATATTTTATTTTCATAGAAATAATTTACTACTTTACTAATTAAAATTCCTCCATAATTCTCATTACGATTATCTATATCTACGGCAAAACATTTAATAATATTTTGATAAATTGAAACTGTTCCTAAAATAGCATCATTTTCTTCAATATAAAATGTTTTTGTAATATTATCTTCATAATCTAATTCATTTCTCTTTAAAAATTTTATTATTCTTTCTTTTTCACTTAATAGTAAAGCTTCTTTTATTTCCATAATATAAACCTTTATTTTTTATTTTTTATAAATATGATCAATTATTGTACCATCTCGATACATTACCTCACCAACAATTTGATCTGTATGATGTGATGGTTTTGGTTTTCCTGTATAGTGATGAGCAATTTCTAATAGTTCAGATATTGTACAAATATTTAGTTTTGAACCCTTTACTTTTTCAAGTAAATCTTTTCTTCGTGGATTAATTGCTATTCCCCGTTCACACACTAAAACATCGATATCACTTCCAGGAGTTGTAATTGTTGTTACATGTTCTTTGATAATTGGCATTCTTGATTTTACTAAATTTGTTACAATGACAGTAACATTGGCTCCATTAGCTGTGTCAGAATGACCACCGCTACCTCCGATAACATTACCATGTGAATCAGTTGTAACGTTGACATTGAAATCCAAATCGATTTCTGTTGCTCCTAAAATAACAAAATCAAGTTTGTTTACAATAACATTTTCATCATATGGATTAGCATACATTGAAGCTGACATTCCATGATGATTGCGATTTTCTTTATATGACCTTACAGCATCTAAATCGAAGCATTGCACATCATAAATGTCTTTAAGCAAACCATCTTCTAACATCTTTACAAAATAACTTGTAATTCCTCCTGTTGCGAAACTGCCTTTAATATTTTTTTCTTCCATTAATTTACGAACATAATAAGCAACAGCAAGTGATGTTCCCCCAGCTCCCGTTTGCATTGAAAAACCATCTTTAATTAAACCTATTTCATCTAATAATTTTACTGTATCTCTGGCTATTTTTAATCCGGTTGGATCCTTTGTTATTTTTGTTGTTCCACTAACAATTCCTTTAGCATCACCAATTGCTTGTACTTGACAAACAATATCAACATACTTTCCATCAATATCGTATTGATCTAATTTTTCAATCACATTATCAGTAACTAAAACTACTTTATTTGCATATAAACTATCAGGAATTGCATAACCTAATGAACCACAGGCAACAGGTCCCATTGCTCCTGTTCCATTAGCACACTTGTCAACTGTAGGTGTTGCAAGAAACGCAACATCTATTTTTATTTCTCCACTTTCAATCGAACGCGCACGACCACCATGCGTGTTCATTATTAGTTCACCTTTTAATTTTCCACTCACAATTGCATCACTAACAGGGCCATTTAAATAGTTTGTATAAATGTTTGTAACATTTCCATTTTCAATTAATTCCACTAACGGTTTATTATTCGGAAAAATAGAACTTGCAGCGATTGATAAATTCTTTATATTTCTTTTTTTGATTACTTTACAAACATCATTTAAAACGTAATCTCCGTTTCGTAAGTGATGGTGGAAAGAAAGACACATTCCATCTGTAATATTTAAAAAGTCAAACACATCTTCTAAGCTTTTAAGCCATATAGTGTTATCTGCTTTATTCTTTTTATCAATTAATTTTCGAGGATGATTTTTATAATCTTCACTATTGATAAAAGTTTTGTATTTTCTAATTCCATTGTTTTTATCCATTTTAAAGAACTCCAAACTTTTTCGCTTTTTCTAATACTTTTTCAGCTCTTTCAATAACTGGTTTATCAACCATTTTACCATCTAAACTAAAAACTCCTAATCCTTTGGCAAATGCTTCATCACGAGCCATTAAAACTCGTTTTGCATAATCAACTTCTTTTGTTGTTGGCGTAAAGATCTGATTGATTGTCTCAATTTGATTGGGATGAATCGCACTTTTTGCATTCATACCAATACTTTTTGCAAATTTTGTATCTTTTGTTAATCCCTCATTATCAGTAGTATCAGTAAATGGTGTATCAATTGCATCTATTTTATATGCTTTACAAGCAGTTACAATGCGATTGCGAGCATAAAAAATCTCTACTCCTTCTTTCGTTCTTGTTACTTCTAAATCTTTAGTAAAGTCTTCAGCTCCTAATAATATCCCATCAACAAGTTCCAGTTTTGCAATTTGATCTACTTCTATTAATGATATTGCTTGTTCGATAATTGGGATAATCTTAATATCTTTTTTGTTATTTTTAATCATTTCAGATAATTGTAATAAGTCTTCAACTCTTGCTTTAGGTAACATAATCGTATTCAAGTTATCAAGCATAAATAAGGCCTTTAAATCTTCTGCGCAAAAAGGTGTGTCAAATCCATTAATGCGAACTATTACTTCTAAAGATGGGGAATAGTTTTTTAAATAACTTGTGACTAAAAATCTTGCGCTGTCTTTTTCTGTTCCACTAACTGCATCTTCTAAATCAAAAATCACAGCATCAGCTTCAAAAACATCACTACTTTGTAACATCCCTGGATTATTTCCAGGAATAAATAATAAACTACGTCTCATTTTATTCACCTAAATATCTTTCTATTGCGCATAATAGTCTTGCTTTTATCGTGTAATCAAGAGCGCCTTTGTCTGTACATTCTACTAAGACATTATTAAGATTTTTTTCTTTTAAAGTAATAGCAATAACTTCATATATTTGTTCATAAAAGAAGTCACCTACGATACTATTTATAATAATGTGATTCCCATTTTCTTTATTATTTTTAATTACAATTAAACAATCATTAGACTCAATCGATCCACACATACCTATTTTCATTTTCATCACCTTTTCCTTCTTCTTCAATTTTCATTATAACATAAGAGCCTCTTTTTTTCAATTAATATACTATTAATTTTAATAGCTTATTTTTTTATTTATAATTGTTATTAATTATTAACTCATAATTTTTTAATTTGCAATTAAGAATAAAACACGATTAATTTTCTTAACCGTGTTTTTTTATAAACTAAAAATAATAATAACTAGAATGCCTAAAGTTAATAAAATCAATCCTAAAATAGATTTTTTGTTAAACTTTTCTTTTAGAATCAAAAAAGAAAATAACATTGTTATTAATATCGAGAATTTACCAATTGAGTTAACAGCAACAGGATTAACATTATCTAGATTTAAAGCAAAATATTCACTTAGCCACGCTCCCCCAGTAGCAATCCCAGAAATCACTAAAAAAACATAACTCTTTAATGATATTTTTGTAGCTCCTTTATAATCTTTTCTAAACAAAACAATTGTAATGGAAAAAATAAACACAACAATTGTTCTAATTAATGTTCCTAAGCCAGAACTAATTCCTTTTAAACCTATTTTTATAAATAAAGATACCAAAGAAGCAAAAACAGCTGATAGAATGGCATATATTAGCCAACTACTATTTTTCTTATCCTCTTCATTCTTTTTATCAATCATTAAAAGAGTTCCCAAAAGCATTAGAATCATTGATAATGATAGTGCAAGAATAGTTTTCATATCTCCATTATTTGTTGTATCATTAAAAAAGAATATTATAAATAAAATACTTGTAATAATGAAACTTGATTTATCAATTGCGACTACTTTATTAGTGCTTCCTAATTTTAATGCTTTATAATAACATAACCAAGAACAACCTGTAGCAATTCCCGACAATATTAAAAATAACCAGTTATTCCTGTTTATACTGCCAATATCATTGATACTTCCGGAAATAACACATAATAATAATGAAAATATAATTACTACACCTGTTCTAAATGCTGTTGCAAAATTTGAATTTACATCTTTAATTCCGATTTTTGTAAAAATGGTTGATAAAGATGTGCATACTGCACCTATTAATGCTATCATTAACCACATAATATCTCACCTTCTAAAATATTATACTCTCTTTATTTTATTTTGCAATATAATATTCTTTTTTATTTGCTTATTCTATTTTTAATTGATATAATATATATCGTAAGTTTATATTTTAAAGAGGTGTTATTATGTCATTAGATGATTTAATTATTAAGAGTAATGGTGCTAGAAAAGAGATTTTTGATAAAGAAGAAAATTGTAGTGATTATCGTTTTAAAAATAAGCATGTTTATGAGAAATTAGTAATTTTTGATAGTAAAAATTTTTCAAGTTGTACACTTAATGGCCGTGGTTCTATTTCTTTAAGCAGTAAATATACGAAAACAAATCCTTTTGCTTTATGTTTATCCACAAGTACTGATATTGAAAATATTACTCCAAGACCTTCATCTTCATTAAGATTTGCTCTTAATGGGCTTAATTTAGAAAAATATAACCGAATATCTGCGCTTTGTTATATTGAAGCAACTGGTTATCAAAATTTTTATTTTCATTTCGCTTTTGGAAATGACGGGCATCATACAAACCATGCTCCAAGCATCTATCCTAACCAATGGACATATGTGACTTGGGAATGCAATCATATCAAACGGGACAATGTTAACTTAATGACTGTTACACCATATTTAATGGGTTGTCCACCTGAAGCATTACCTAATATCAATATATACATTGATAATATTTCAGCGGAGGTTGTTGATTTAGAATATGATCTTGGTTGGGACTTAGAAGATCGTATAGCTTACTCTCATGTTGGTTATTTACCAATAAGTAAAAAACAGGCTTTTAGTTCAACTTGCAATTCTGATTATTTTACTATTGTTAACGAAGATACTTTAAAATCTATTAGAATGAAAGTAAAAGAACTAAATAGTAATTTAGGCCATTTTTATCTCTTTGATTTTTCCTCAATTAATGAAATAGGCAATTATCATTTAGAAGTTGATAATCGTAAAACTGAATCCTTTATGATTGATTTTGTCTGCTATGACTCTTCAATTTGGAAAAGTTTAAACTTCTTGCGTTCATTAAGATGTGGGGAAGATGTAGAAGGAGTTCATTCTGCTTGTCATTTAAATTGTCGTTCAGTTCATCCTGATGGTAGAACAGTTCCAACATTTGGTGGTTGGCATGACGCTGGTGATGTTTCTCAATTTGAAATTTGTACTGCAGAAATGGCGCATGCGATTTGTGATCTTGCCCTTAAAAATAAAGCTGACTCATTTATGTTTAATCGTCTTTTAGAAGAAGCAAAAGTCGGATTGAACTGGCTTTTACGTACTCGCTTTGGTGATGGTTACCGTGCTAATGCTGTTGGTTATAGCATTTGGAGAAAAAATACATTAGATCCAACTAATACTTCTATTATTAGCAAAGCTGAAGAAGGATCATTTGAAAACTTTTTATCTGCTGCTGCTTTAGCAAGTGGTGCTAATTTGTTTAAAGATCTTGATATTATATATAGTGATTGGTGTAAACGTAGTGCTATTGAGGATTTCAAATTTGCATGTTCAGAATATCTTAATAAAATTTATACTGTTCGTTGGGGTGAACCTATTGAAAGCCAAACTATGGGGGCTGCTATTTTAGCTGCTTGTGAAATATATGTGATTACAAATGATATATTTTATTTAGAAAAAGCTTTAGAGTTTTCTAAAATTGTTATGAATTGCCAAGAAAAAGGTAATGATACTCCGATGAAAGGCTTTTTCTATGAAGATCAAGAACATAAATATATTTTAGCTTATGAACATCGCGGCCATGAGCAATCTCCTGTTCAAGGACTTGCTCGTTTATATCAACTACTTCCAAATGGTGATAATAAAGATAAAATCAAAAAATCTTTAGAATTATATCGTAGCTATGTTTTAGAATCAATGAAATATACAAAACCATATAATCTACTTCCTGGTCACATTTATCATATTGATAAAATCAATATTGAACACTTTACAGTTTTCCCAAAAACAGCAAAACTTGAAGCATTACAATCATTAATTGCTCAAGTTAAAGAGGGAATTGATTTAGGTAATGGTTGGTATCTTCGTATTATGCCAATTGCTTATACAAGACGCGGTTTTCATGCTACGTTATTAAGTAAAGCAAAAGGCGTAAGTATGATTGCTAAAGTATTTAATGATACTGAATTGAGAAATATTGTGATCAGTCAATTAGAATGGATTTTAGGTAAAAACCCATTTGCCTCTAGTACAATGTATGGAGAAGGTCATAATTACCATCCATTATATGTTGCCTTTTCACGCCAAATAGTTGGTGCCCTACCTGTAGGTATTAAGACAAAAGATGAAAAAGATTTACCATATTGGCCAACAATTAATAATGCTGTTTATAAAGAGATATGGGGCCATACTACTGGTAAATATCTTTGGGTTTTAGCGGACGTATTATAATGAAAAGAATCAAGAATTATCATACACATACACTTTTTTGTGGACATGGAAAAGGTCATCCAATTGACTATGCTAAATATGCTAACTTAAAAGACTTTGAAGTATTAGGCTTTTCTGAACATGCACCAACAATCATTAAAGGATTAGGTGGTGTTCCGTTTGAAAAAATTGATCAGTATTATAATGAAGTTCATGAATTAAAGAAGATTTATCCTAATATGAAAATCTTATGTGGTTTAGAAGTAGATTATTTTGAAACATTTCATCCATATTTCAAAAAACTATTAGAACGATACGATTTTCTTTCTTTAAGTTGTCACTATATTAAATGTAATGTTCATAATCCTGGTGATTATAGTTGTTTTTGTTTGCAGAATAGTCAAGATGTTGTTACATATACTGAAATATTAATTAAAGGAATGGAAAGTGGTTTCTTTAGCTTTGTTAATCATCCTGATTTATTTATACGGGAACCTCTTGCAGGTTATGAAGAGGCAACTAAAAAAATCGTTGCGGCGGCTATCAAATATGATCTTCCATTAGAACTTAATCTAAATCAAATGCGTGCTCGAAAACAGTTATACGAAAGAGATAACTATCGATATAATTTTTGGAAATATGTTGGTAAAACTAACGCAAAAGTTATTATTAACTTTGATGCACATTTTCCAGAGTTTTTAGCATCAGACATCTATTTAGATGCATTATCTTTTGCAAAAGAATTGAATTTAAATTTAGTTGATGAAATTAAAATCGTGAAATGAGGTACTCATGAGAGCATATGAAATAAAACCAAATGGATTTTGTAATGGTGTTAAACGCGCTATTAAAATGATTAAAGACATTGTTATTGATTCTAATACAATAAGACCAATTTATATGTTAGGTTATTTAGTACATAACAAAAACATCATAAATAGTTTCATTGAAGATTATGGAATTATTCTAATTACTAGTGATTATGAAAAACATCTAAAAGAAATTAAAAAAGGAACTATTATTTTTACAGCACATGGTATTTCACCATCCATAAAACAAATTGCAATTGATAATAATTTAAACATTGTGGATACAACATGTCCTAATGTTTTAAAGATTCAAAAAATTATTAAAGACAGAATAAATGAAAATTATAATGTTTTAGTTGTTGGAAGTGAAAATCATCCCGAAACAAAAAGTTATCTAGGTATTTCAAAAAATGTCCAATTATATAATGATAATAAAGATTATTCAAATTTATCAAAGATATTTGTAATAAATCAAACAACACTTATTTATGATGATGTTTTAAATATTTTTGAACATATTAAAAAAACTAACAAAGATGCAGAAATAGCGGAAGAAATTTGTAATGCAACTAAACAAAGGCAAAAAGCTTTGCTTAAAAATATTGATAAGTTTGATTGTTATCTAATTATTGGAGATAGACTAAGCAATAACTGCGATTCGTTATATAGGATTGCAATAAATCACCATAAAGATGCTTTTAAAATTGAATCAGCTGAAGAATTAAATTATATTGATTTATCTAAGTATAATACGATTGGTGTTACTGCAGGAGCCTCAACTCCATCTGCAATTGTTTGTGAAGTAATTACACAAATTAATTCAAATGAAAATCATTTTAAAACAACTCTTTCAAATAAAGATTACATTGATATATAAAAATATGAGGTAAACCTAAATTGGTTTACCTCTTTTTAATTTCTAAATTTCAAATTTTACATTAATGACTCATATAATTTGATTATATCTTCTAATGTAGGGTCTTTTGGATTGCCAGGGCGACATGCATCATCCATTGCAGATTGTGCTAAGAATGGGATATCTTCTGCTTTAACGATTTCTTTTAAACTAGTAGGAATTCCAACATCTTGGCTTAATTTCTTAACTGCATCTACTGCTGCTTTACGATATTCTTCTTGTGTCATTTCATCAACACCCTTAACTCCCATTGCTCTTGCAATTTCACGATATTTTTCACCAGTTTCGGAAGCATTATATTCCATTACTGTTGGTAAAATAATGGCATTAGCAACACCATGAGGGGTATTATATACTGCACCTAATGGATGAGCCATTGAGTGAACAATTCCTAGTCCAACATTAGAGAATCCCATACCTGCCACATATTGGCCTAAAGCCATTCCTTCACGTCCTTCTGGAGTGTTTGCAACAGCACCACGAAGATTTTTAGAAATTAATCTAATAGCTTCTAAATGGAACATATCAGACAAAGCCCATGCACCTTTTGTAATATATCCTTCAATTGCATGAGTTAGGGCATCCATACCTGTTGCAGCTGTTAATCCTTTTGGCATTGATGACATCATATCTGGGTCAACAACAGCTACAACTGGAATATCATGTGTATCTACACAAACAAATTTACGATTTTTTTCTACATCTGTAATTACATAATTAATTGTAACTTCAGCAGCTGTTCCTGCTGTTGTTGGAACAGCAATAATTGGAACACATGGTTTTTTAGTAGGAGCTACACCCTCTAGTGAACGAACATCTTCAAATTCTGGATTAGCAATAATAATACCGATTGCTTTGGCAGTATCCATAGAAGATCCACCACCAATAGCAATAATACAATCTGCTTTTGCTTCTTTAAATGCTATAACACCCGTTTGTACATTTTCAATTGTTGGATTAGGTTTAATGTTAGAATATAATGAATATTCAACTTTTGCTTCTTCTAATAATTTTGTAACTTTTTGAGTTACACCAAATTTCACTAAATCAGGATCACTAGCAACGAATGCTTTTTTAAATCCACGAGCAACAATTTCAGGAACGATATTTAGAATCGCACCAGAACCATGATAAGAAGTTTCATTTAAAACAAATCTTGGCATTTTTTTTCCTTTATTTTTATTTATTATATATAATTATGCTCTTAATTTTGCAAAATTATTCTTTTCTAATGTCTTTAATATTTTATTAACTTTTGCATTAACTACTTCATCAGTCAATGTTTCATTTGATGAGAATACTACTTTACAAGCAATACTCTTTTCATCAGATTCTATTTTTTCTCCTACATATAAGTCAAAGATAATAACATCAGTTATCATTTTCTTATCTACTGCCTTAATTGCTTCAACTAATTGACTAGCACTAATTTCTTTCTTTAAGACAAATGCTAAATCGCGTTCTACGTTAGGTACTTTTAAGACAGGTGTATAAATGCGTGTTGCTTCTACTTCTGTTAAGATATCATGAACATCGATTTCCGCAACATATACATTCTTTAAATCATTAGCTTGTGCATATTTTGGATGTAATTCTCCAACATAACCAACCATTTTACCTTTGTATAATATTTTTGCAGTACGTAATGGATGCATTGTGCTTTCAAATACATCAAGTTTTTGATAATCAAATTCAACACCAATTTCAGAAAATGCTTGATTGATTAAACCTTTTATTAAATAGAAATCCACTTTTTCTACTTTTCCATTCCATAAAGTATTTGAATATTGATTTGCTAAAGCGATTGATAAATGCTCTTTTTCTATATATTTTCCATTATTTTGAGCATAATCTTTGTAATATACTTTACCTATTTCATAAAATGCAACATCAGTCATCTTACGATTAAATGAATAACTAACATTTTCTAAAATACTAGGAACTAGACTGCGACGTAATACTTTTCTTTCATTACTGATTGGTAACATTAATTCAATGCTTTCTTCACCATCATTGAATAAAAATTTAAATTCATTATTGTTTTCACGTAATGAATAGTTTATTGCTTCTACTAAGCCTAAATCTTTTAAAACATGTTTTAGGGTTCTTCTTCTTTTTTGATAATTAGTAAGTTCTCCTGCTAATGCAGTATTAGGAAGTGTAACAGGTAATTCTTCATAACCATGAATTCTTCCAACTTCTTCGATAATATCTTGTTTAATGGCAACATCAAAGCGACGATTTGGAACTTCTATTTCAATTTTTCCGTCTTGTAAAGACGCAGCAAATTGTAAACGATGCATAATATCAATTACATCTTCATCACTTACCTTTACTCCTAAATAATTAGATATATATTCACTAGTTATTTCTACTTTTTTAGATTCTTTAGAAGTAATTCCTTTAACGACATCCCCTTTCGCAATACTTGCTTCACATAATTCTTTGAATAAATAACATGTATAATCTAATGCTTGTTTTATTCGATTAACATCTACTCCCTTTTCATAACGAATAGATGACTCACTACGTAAATCAAGACGAGTGAAAGTCTTACGAATACTAACTGGATCAAAGATGGCTGCTTCAATTACAATGTCTTTTGTTTCATCATTAATTGATGAATTAGCACCACCCATAACACCAGCTAAAGCAACAGGTTTTTCACCATCAGTAATAACAATATCACTAGGAAGTAAATCTCGTTTGATTCCATCAAGTGTTACTAATGTCTCATTTTCGAATGCTTGACGCACTTTAATTTTATTACCTAACAACTTGTAATCAAATGCGTGTAATGGTTGCCCAAATAGCGCTAGGATGTAATTTGTGATATCAACCGCGTTATTTATTGGACGAATACCAAAAGCGATTAAACGCGAAATTAACCAATCAGGAGATTTTTTAATTTTTACATCTTTAATAACTTTTGCATAGTATGTTATACACTTATCAGTTTCTATTTCTACATCGATTAATTCTTTATTTTCAAATTCTGCTTCTACTAACTTATAAGCTAGTGGCTTCATTGGACGATTGAAAACAGCACTTACTTCATAAGCAACACCTAACATTGATAATAAATCTCCACGATTTGGAGTTAATCCTAATTCGATTACCTCATCATCTAGTTCCAGTGCTTTTAGTGGATCATCTCCAGCTTTAACTTCCTTTTCAAAATAATAAATACCATTAGCATATTTTTCATCGATATATTTCTTTTCCATTCCTAATTCAGCTAAAGAGCATACCATACCATTTGATTCAACGCCACGAATCTTTGATTTTTTAATCTTAAAACCACCAGGCAATTCACATCCGTTTAAAGCAACAATTACATATAAACCTTCTTTAATATTTGGAGCACCACAGACAATTTGTTCAACGCTATTACCAACATCAATTGTACATATATGTAAATGATCACTATCTGGATGATTAACACATGTTAATACATGACCGATAGCAAGGTTGCTACCTTCCACAATTCTTTCGACACTTTCAATTTCGATTGAATGCAAGCTTAATGTATCAACTATTTCTTTAGTGCTTAAATCACTTAAATCTACTAATTCATTTAACCAGTTTAATTTTACTTTCATAATAAATCACCTCTACTAAAATTGCTTAATGAAACGAGGATCATTTGTATAAAAATTACGAATGTCATCAATTCCATATTTAAGCATAGTAATTCTTTCAATACCGATACCAAATGCAAATCCTTGATATTTTAAAGGATCATAACCTGCCATTCTTAATACATTAGGATGAACCATACCAGCTCCTAATACTTCAATCCAACCATTTCCTTTACATAGTGGGCATCCTTTTCCACCACATTTAAAACATGTAACATCAACTTCAACGCTTGGTTCAGTAAATGGAAAATATGAAGGACGAAATCTAACTTTTGTATTTTCTCCTAAAATTTTTGAAAATACTTGTGTTAATGCTCCTTTTAAGTCTGCCATTGTAATATTAGTATCAACAACTAATCCTTCAATTTGCATAAATTGATGTGAATGTGTTGCATCATCATTATCACGACGATATACTTTACCAGGACAAACTACCTTAATTGGTTTTCCTTTGGCTTCTAGCATTACACGTGCTTGAACTGGTGAAGTATGAGTACGCATTAAATTAGTTTCAGTGATATAAAATGTATCTTGCATATCACGTGCTGGATGATCTTTAGGTAGATTCATCATTTCAAAGTTATATAAATCTTCTTCTACTTCAGGTCCTTCCGCAATTTGATAACCCATACCAATGAAGATATCTTCTAATTCTTCGATTGTTTTAGTAAGAACATGTAAACTACCTTTAGAAAACTTTTTGCCAGGTAATGTAACATCAATTTCTTCGCTAGCTAATTTCTTGTTTACTTCTTCTTCTTTAATTTCTTCTAAACGTTTTAAAACAGCAGCTTCAACAGCAACCTTAAATTGATTAACCCGTCCACCAATTTCCTTTTTTTGTTCTACGCTAAATTCACGCATTTTACCCATAATTTCAGAAACAGGACTTTTCTTACCTAAAAACTCTGCTTTTGTTTCATTAAGTTCGTTAACATTTTTCGCTTGACTGATTTTTTCTAATGCACGAACTTCTAAATCATTAATAACATTAATCATTTTCTTCCTCCATTTCCTATAAAAGAACTTAACAAATTAAAAAGTCCTTAAAAGTATAAAACTCTTAAGGACGAATTATCGCGGTACCACCTTAATTCTAAAAATTAGATAACCTAATCTTCAGCACTCGATTCAACCTTTAACGCAGATATACGGACTCTATTAAAGCCATTCAATTAGCGAATTCAAAATAATCCATTGTTAAGTCACACCATACCTTAACTCTCTTTAAACTTCATTATTTTTACTACTCTAATCTCACAATGTTAATTATTCTTTTTTCTTCGATAATATTATAACACTTTTGTATTCTTTTTTCAATTAAATAATTTATCAAAATCTAAAAAATCTGTATATAGAGTTAAATCATAACCACCCGTAAAACGGGTGGTTTGCTCTGAGGGTATAACCCTCTT
>JAEDHQ010000109.1 GCA_016296945.1 Bacilli bacterium
AAAATGTAAACTGATTAATCCCGGCAGTATTTCACGCCCAAGAGGTGGAGATCAGGCAGGTTTTGCCATTATCACAGTAGAAAAAAAATTTACCGACACCGCATTTATAAAAATCAACGAACGGTTATCATAAAAGTGCAAATTTGAATATATCTTTCAGTTTAAGCAAAAGAATTTTGAAAGTCAGCTTAAGAAAGATTATTCAGTAAAAAAACTTTGCAAAGTTCTTACGGTCAGCGAAAGAAGCCAATGTAAAATGGCTTACAGATATTACTCAAACTCCATGCAGAGACGGCAAACTTTATATTGCTCCTGTAATGGACTGTTTTGGAGACGAAATAATTAGTCTGGCAATGGACGATAACTTGAATGTTTTTTACCTAATTTAATACCCTATCCCTACAAATCACAATTTGTGGGGGAATTTGAATCGAGTAGTTTCAGACGGACTGGAAATACTAGATGTGGGAAATAATTTTATTCTAAAGTCAATCGTTGCAATATTTCCTTTGCATAAATCAATTCTTGATTATTTATTGTCTGTTCAGGAAATGAAATTAACAACTCCTCTTCTAAATAACGTAAATAAATATAAAAAAGTTCTTCACAAAGAAGTAAATCATACTGATATACTTCTTGAGAAATCATTTTTTTTTCAACCAGTTTCAGTAAAACATTTTGTAGTTCAATAAGGACACCCATTCTATCCACATTTGACATTTCAAGAAAGCCTTGTATAAACTCACTTTGTTTAGTTATTTCTTGGACTTCTGAAAAACTGTATCTATTCCCATCACATTTTATTTTGCTGGTCTGAGTAGGTTTATAAAGTTTTAGTTGTATTTCAAAAATCTCATCATCTACAAAAAATATTCTCATAATCCCACTACGAGAAATATCAATTTTTTCAATGGTTTTATTAGTATCATTATGAAAGAGCTCAAACCCTGGCATTAAGAGCAGATTATATTTTTCATCAAAAAAAATAAAACCTGATCTCGTATAATAATCTTCTCCTGTAGATACAGATTTTATTTTAACAAATCCATCCCCTAAAATTGCAAAAACAGATTCTAGTTTTTTTGTTTTTGAAACTTTAAATAATTCTCCTTGCGAAAAATCACTATTTCCTTTATTAAAATCATAAAGTTTATATCCAATAATATCGGAATATTTTAATTGATCAACTAAACTGTGAAAATAGTCTATTTCTTGTGTATATGCAAATATAAAATTCATGAAAATAAAAATAAAAGACAATTTTTTCTTAATCATTGTTGGGATCCTCCGTTTGTGTTTCTTCATTTTTGATTTTAATTAGATATTCATTAATATTTTTTAATGTGACTTCCGGTGAGCCGTCATATGGAATTTCAAATCTCGCCGTAGTCTTTACTGAAGTATTTCCATCTTGACTATCAAGAGTTAAATCGTCCTCATAAATATCACTTAATACAACTGCTTCTGTCATAGGATTTGTTTGTCCTTTATGGTCATCAATGAACTCATCTGATTCTGTAAAAACAGGTGCGGATTTATTAAGTTTTTTTTCAAATGACAATTGTGAGTATTCTTTATTACGATATTTTTGCAATTCACTTCTATTGCTTGAATAAGTTATCGAAAAAGAGAAAAAGTTATATCCCCCATTCCTGTTTTTTTGTCCTGTAATTTTAATATAATAATAAAGATTTTTTCGACCATCAGGATCCACATACTTCACCGGATTGTTTCCTGCATAGTGGTACAAATTAAAATTGATGTGGGTAACAACTTAAAATTTACACCATTTTTAGCCAGATTCAGCGTTCCTTAACTGAAGATTTACAAATTAATTACGGCTTTACTATTGTAATACAAATCATCAGGACAAATATCCTGTCCTTCAGGCCATTCAATATTATATCCATTTGTTTTTACAGCCCTGAAATAACAATCATTCTGCAACATGCCAAACCAATTTCCTTTTATATATGGTTTCACATCAAATTCTCTCTCTTCTCCATTATCAAACTCGAGTCGTAAAAGATAATTATTTTCTACTTTGACATTTACTACTGTTGGGCGCAGCATTCTATTCTCCTACCTAAGAGGTTCAATCTTATAAAATTGTTCACCCTCATCTAATAATTTCCAATTAGCCTGAAGATCTTCCCTATGAATTTCTATCCATGCTTCAACTAATTTCTTCTTGTTTTGCGGAATATCTCCTTCTATCTGTTCACCTTCTAATGAAAATACTGATTCTTTATCTCCACATAATACATGTATATGAGGAACATGATGTTTACCACCGTATTCGCTTTGCGTTCGTATGATTATTCCATAAAACATAGAAAGTACAGGCATAAATACCTCTAATTAATTCTTTTTCTAAATTCTATTATATCATCATTTTCAATAAAAGGATAAAAATTTACAACCATATTTAGACATAATCTTTTCAATTCCTTTTACTCACACAAATCACAATTTGGCTTTATAAAATTTTTCAAAATCTGGGCTGGAAAATGATTTTGGAGTTGATTTTAACATAGTTTGTGTGGGGAAAAATACTTATTTTCTAATCCATTTCTATTTATTGGATTATCAATATTTCATAAAACAGAAATAAATATTTCACTAATAGGAATTTAATTTTAATGTATACATTCCTTTTTCTTCGTTCCAACTAAATATTTTTTTCTGTATTAGCCAGTTTTCATCAACTTGTGAAACTGTAAAACTGCTCGACTCATTATCAATTTCCAAGATTTCTTTGAATTCTGCAATTTCAATTGGTGAGATTAACCTAAAATCATTATCTGAGAATTCATATATTTCAAGTCCATCATAATGATACAATATTAATTCTTTTTTACCGTTATGATTAAAATCTCCTATCCATCCATGATTAATTTTAGTTCCAAAATCATTCTGTTGAACATTTCGTATGAAACAATCATCAGAATTAGGAATCAAATACCTATTAAGTATTTTACCTTCTTCAGAAATTGTATATACACAAACGTGATCTACAATTTCTAAATAAGGTATGGATAAATAATATTTATAAAATACAATTAAATCTGTTGAATCAACTTGTGTTAGTGAATCAAAATAATAATCAATAATTTCATAGTGATTTGAATCTATAGACTCCTGTGATTCAAGATATTTTCGCTGTTCTAAAGTTAATATACCACCGTAAGAAAAACTTGGGATAAATGGTTTATTCATATCTACATTAATATTATTTGGCTTTATTTGTTTATCATTAATTACAGTGTTCTTTTTGCAACCTATAAGAAATAATATATAAAACAACAATGTACATATATTAATATTCTTACTTTTCAAGAATTTGTGAAACATCATAAAAAAACTTTACCTCCCCTTTTTCATAACTTCCTCGAAAAACATAAACAGAATAATTATAACCTGTTAAATCACTACCACCTAAATTTGCAATCATAGGTCCAAAAGCATTATCATATGAATAAGAATTACTTACACTAGCAATGTAGCCATGTATAGGTGCTTTTCGTACTCCAAACACAATATAACCTTTGTTTGCTAATATTATAATGCCTTACCGCAACTTGGACTAAAACAGCAAAGCTAATAAGGTGTATAATACAAAGGAAG
>JAEDHQ010000032.1 GCA_016296945.1 Bacilli bacterium
TGAATAAATTCATTATGAATTATATCATTAAGTATTATGCAATGCAAGATTTATTTTTCCAATAAATAACATTAAAAGTATAATTGTATATTTTCTTATTCATTAACTACCGCAATTAAAACTAAATCTTCTTGATCAATATTTTTAATTCCGTGGTTTCTTCCTTTTTTACATAAAGAAATATCACCAACATTTACTTCTGTTTCTTTATCATCAATAATAAGAATTCCCTTGCCACTAATTACTACATATGTTTCTTCATCAACTTCATGCACATGAGAGCCAATACTAGCACCAGTAGGAATTGTAATTTTCGCATACATCTTCATATTACATAATGTTGGATTTACTTTTTGTAAATAAACTGTGCCATCGCCACCACGTAAATTTTTTACAGCCACTTTTTCTATATTATTAAAACTTAAAATCATTGTTAATATAATCCTTTCTATATAAAATATTAATTATAATAAAATATCAACTATTCTATATTAGTATTTATTGTAACTCTTCTACATAGTATATATTCATAACATCATCATTATTATAATAACGGATATTATAATATATTTTACTAATTGAATATATATCACTCACTTCGATATCTGTTAGCGTATAAATATCACCATGATTTGGTCGATAGTGATAATATCCAACAAAAGGATACAAATTTCCATTAATTTCTACCCATGTTTGGATATCATAATGACCAGTTGTAATATTATCATCTAAATCAATTGATAACTTATAACGATTGAAAGGTTCAGATTGATTCTTATTTTTAATTAACTTAACTTGATAATTTCCTAAATCATTTTGATTATATTTTGTACTATCAAACTTAATTATTTCTTCTTGAAATTTAATTTCTTTATTTTCTTCATTGCCATTTTTTGTGAAGCGATATTTTACTAACACTCTTAAAACATCTAATTGTTCTTTAAAATTACCACTAGGCATAAAATTTTGTCCATATGATCTTTCAGTACTATCTAAATAATCATATTTATGAAAATAATTTTCATATTTCCCACTTTCAGTAAGATAATCTACTTGATAATAATCATAGAAACGTCCTGTTAAAGTGAATTCATTTCCATTATAAGAATAATTCTTAGGAAAGATGGAAATATATGTTAGTGAATAAATTAAATCATTATTTTCATTTAAAACACTTTGAACAAGTAAATAAGGTGAAACTTCATCACCATCGACATTAACTTCGTGTACTGCTTCAATTGGATCAGCTGTTGTAACTTTATCTTGATCTTCAGGATCTTTCTTACAGCCAACAAAAAGCATCAAGAAAATAAATAAAAATGTAATCAAATATTTTTTCATTCTTTTTTTATACCTCATGATTTAATACTTTCTTGACTGGGGCATAGCTTTTACGATGAACAGCACTGACACCATATAAAGACAACAACTCTAAATGTCTTTTTGTGACATATCCTTTGTGTTTTTTAAATTCATACATTGGATACTCTTTATCAAGTTCATCCATAATTCGATCTCTTGTCACTTTTGCAATAATGCTAGCTGCCGCGATTGAGGCACTTTTCGCATCTCCTTTGATGATACTTAAATAAGGGACGTCAATTTTTAAATCCATGCAGTCAGTAAGAACATAATCAACTTTTTTCATTCTCTCAACTGATTTTGTCATAGCTAAGCGACTAGCTTCTAATGGATTAAGACGGTCAACATCCATAACACTTATTACTTCATATTCTACTTGAATTGCATCACGTAAAATAATATCAAATAATTGATCTCTTTTTTTAGGAGTTAATTTTTTCGAATCATTTAATCCATCTAATTTATAGCCAACTGGTAAAATAACACTAGCCGCAACTAATGGCCCTGCCATTGGTCCTCTTCCAGCCTCATCACAACCAGCAATGTATTTATAACCTTGTTGATTTAATTCTTCTTCATATTTATAAATATCATTTATTTTATTCATACACGATCTAAACTTATCTTTCCGATTCTACCATTTTTGAAATCATTTAAAATAATATCATAACAACGATCATAATCATCATTCTTAATATGATATTTCTTTACAAATTCAGTAACATATTCAATACAATCAAATTCTTCATTTGATTCTTTAATATCAATTTGATATTTATCTAATAAATTATTAGGATAATTTTTTCTTAAATACTTTAATAAATAAAATACAAGTTCTTCTTTTTTTAAAACTTCATCTTTAATGGCTCCAGTTAAAGCTAAATGAATACCAACAGTTTCATCTTCAAACTTTGGCCATAAAACTCCTGGTGTATCTAATAATTCAATATTCTGGTTTATTCTAATCCATTGCTGAGCTTTTGTAACCCCTGGTTTATTACCAACATTAGTTACTTTCTTATTAACTAAACGATTAATTAATGTTGATTTGCCGACATTAGGAATGCCAACAATCATTGCTCTGATTGGACGCATTTTCATGCCTTTGCTTAAGTCTCTCTCAATTTTTTCTTTTAATACTTCTCTAGATAATATTTCAATCTTTTTTACATTAATTCCGCTAATTGAATCAACAACAAGACAAGGAATATTTTGACTTCGAAAATAGTTCTCCCATTCTTTAGTGACACTATGATCAGCCATATCTAATTTTGTAAGAATATATAATTTCTTCTTATTAGTTAAGATTTCATTAATCATTGGATTACTAGATGAATAGGGAATTCGCGCATCAAGTAAAACATAGACAATATCAACAACTTTAATTTTTTCAATTATTTCATTTCTTGCCTTGGCCATATGACCTGGAAACCATTGAATACTCATGATAAACTCTCCCAATCAAATAAACTAATAACACGATAAACAACACGACCTATCACTTGATCTTCAGATACTAAACCAAAAGAACGAGAGTCAAGCGAATCATCACGGTTATCACCCATTATAAAATATAACCCTTCATCTACAATATATCGATCATATGTTGGATCATAGGTTAATCCTTTCCCCACAAATCTTGAAAGATCAGGATTTAAAGAACTATATTTATTCTTAAATATAACATATTCTTCCGAATAAACTTCACCATTTAAAACTAAGACACCATTACGAATAATAAAAGTATCTCCACCTTTTGCTATCAGTCTTTTAACTAATAACTCTTTATCTTCAATGCCAGGAATATCAATGTTTTTATCTTTATCATATTCTACAATCACTATATCAAAGTTTTTCACATTATTACTACTTCTAACAATTAAGACATTTCCATCTTTTAATGTTGGTGTCATTGAAATTCCTTCTACATCAGCTTTAAAATATCCAAAAGCAAATATTAATTGAAATACACAACAAGCAACAACAAACAATGATAGAAAATCTGATAAATTATAGACTTTAAAAGCAAAACTTTTTGAGTTATAAAACTTATAAGTTGTTAATAAAAACGTAACCAAACAAACACCAAAAAAAGAGATCCAATAATAGACTTCTGTAATAACATTATTTACTGCTGGTTTAATAGCTATTAAGATAGTTAATATTAATAAACCGATTAAAGAAGTAAAATATTTTCTTCTAAATGACCTTTCTTGAAATTCTCTTTCCATTGTTAGTTACCTCAATTCTAAAACCTATTACTTAGTAAATTTTCTAAAACATCAATATCATCAATGATAACAGCACGTGCCCGACCAGGAACATTTTCACTTTCAATAATTCCTAAGTCTGATAAACCGACAATAATCTTATCAGCACGATTAAAGCCTATATTAAATGTTTTTTGGATTTGATTAGCAGATGCTTTCCTTTGACGGAAAACAAATCTGGCAACATCTTCAAAATATTCATCTTCAAAAGGACTATTGCCCGCAAATGTACTATTTGAATGATCTGCTTCTGCTTGTGTCTTTAACTCTTCATGAGTAAACATATATTTAGGAGGAATTGCTTGCTCTTCATAATAATATTGAATAGCATCTAATTCTTCTTGAGAAATATATGTACCTTGAACACGAGTTAGTTTGCCATCAATCAAACTTAACATATCTCCATTTTTCAATAATTTTTCTGCTCCAGGGCGGTCTAAAATTGTTTGCGAATCAATTGCTGTACTTGTAGTAAAAGCAATTCTAGAAGCAATATTAGCTTTGATACTACCACGAATAACATCAACAGTTGGTCGTTGTGTTGCAATAATAACATGAATACCAGCACTTCGAGCTTTTTGTGCCAATCTTAAAACATAAGTTTCAAATTCATCAGCTATATAAGTCATTAAATCACCAAATTCATCGATTAATACTACGATATATGGAATAATCTTTAAACCATTAGCTTTCGCATACTTATTATAATCTTCTACAGTACGTTTACTATGAGCAGCTAAAAACTCATAACGTCTTTCCATTTCGTCAACAGTCCATTTAAGAGCTGGAGCTACAAGCTCATAACCTTTTATAATTGGTGTTGCTAAATGTGGAATATCTTTGAAGAATACTAATTCATTACCTTTAGGGTCAACTAAAATCATCTTTACTTCTTCAGGTGAAGATTTATAAATAATACTAAAGATAATAGAGAATAAGCATACTGATTTACCACCACCAGTCATCCCCGCGATTAAGCAGTGTGGCATTTTCGCAATATCAGCATATTGTGGTTGTCCAGAGTTATTTAAGCCTAATATAATATTTAAAGGCTTACCATCTCTTAAATAATCTTGATTATTAATTAAATCACCAAATAAAACCATATCTCTAGTATAATTTGGAACTTCAATTCCAACAGTAGGTTTTCTAAAAATTGGTGCTTCAATCCGAATATCTCCAGAAGCTAAATTCATTTGCAAGTTCTTTTGAATGTTTACTACTTTATTAACATTCACACCTGGATCAAGTTTAATTTCATATTGAGTGACAGCTGGACCTTTTGAACAAGCAATAACACGACCACCAACTTTAAATTCCTCTAAAGTACGATTAATAACACTGCTTTGATAGTTGATTTCATCACTATCAACTCCACTAACTTTGCCATTGCGTTGTAAAATCTCAAATGGTGGAGCAACATATCTAATTTTCGCATTACCAAAGAAAATATTATTCTTATCATTTTGCACTTCAACAACCTTTGGTCTTGAACGAATAATATGTTCTTCAATCATTGGTTCATCATAATCTACTTCTTCTTGATAACTTGATTTAGGTAAATTATCAGCTGAATTATTGCTGCGATAATTTGTACTACTTTGAGCATCATTAAGATGGAAGAAATCAACATCTTGATTTATTTGTTCGCTGCGAACATTATTAGAAACAGTTTGTCTACTAGAATTATAATTAGGATTAGAATTAGAATTATTATATGTTACTTCTTCATTATCTTGATTTTCATTAGCATCAAGAGAAAAATCTTCCTCATGGATATAATCATATTGTATAGAATTTAAAGGATCTTGAAGTTGCTTTCTTTCAACTTGTTTTTCTTCAACTTTACTACTTACTTGATTATTAACTTGATTTGCTTTTTTGTTATCAATTTCTCTCATTGCTTCGTGATAAAATCTACCATATTGTTGACGATTACGTTCAAGGATTTCTTCATTAGATAATTTATCACCACGTAAATCAGCTAAATGACTACTACTAATTCCTAAGTTTTCTTCTTTACGATAATAACTAGGAATCCGATCAGGTGAATATTTATCTTCTTTTGCTAATCTCTTGCGCATTTGTTCTGGCGTTTCATTTTCCACGATAACATTATTTAACTCATCTTGATCATTTTTATTTTTATCAAGATTGTTATATTGTTTTCCACCATTCCCATATTGAACATAAGGATATGATAGATTATCTTTAGCTTGCGTGCCACTATATGGAGAAACATATTTTGAAGGCTTACGTTCAGGTTTCTTCTCCTCTTCAATTTGTGCTATATAAAATCTTTCTCTTCTACTCATTTTAATCCTCTCCGATTAATTCATTAATCTTTAATTGATTTATTTCTTCTTCTAAGTTTATATTATTATTCTTATCTTCCACAACAAATAAACGCTTACTATAAATTTTAGATGTTTCTTCGCCAACTACATCAATAATAGTATACGCAATCTTATTTAATATTATTTGATAAGGAGTATCTATCATTGCTTTTTTAACCCAATAAACAGGATTAAAGAGGTTCAATGTTGTTATAACTCCTTTCGCAATTGTTGGTACTTTAGCTTTATTCGCTGCTTTAACAGCTTTATTTTCAGAAATCATTTTAGTTTTATCAATTAAGTTTAAAACTGAAGTTATTTTTAATGATTTGACTTTTCTTAATAATCTTTTATCAAAAATCCCTTCAATTCTTTTCATAATATAATAATCTAAATTTATTATTTCTTCGATACTTAATTCAAACAAAGGATGTTTTGACTTTGGATAATAAGTCTTTGAAATATCTGTTAACATCTCAACGCAACAATCTTTCAAAACAATCACCTTTTCACTTGTTTTTACAGATGATGCTTCATCAATATATTTATTTCTTGTATTAGATATGATGCGATTAATTTCTTCATCAGAAACATCAATTATTTTTTTATGTTTCTTTTCACTTTTTTTAAGGGAAGTAACAACTATTAATAAATAAATTAATAGACAGATCATAAATCCAGCAACCATTCCCATTAGCACTGGTATTAAATCAAAGAAATCAAAGTTCAGAAAATATTCTTTTAGTTTATCAATAAAGCCTAAAAACAACATTTACTTTCACTCCTTTCTTAAATAACAAAAAATGTCGATAATCCTTCAGTATATTTTACAATAAATTCCTTATAATTTCAATAACAATTAAAGAGAAAAAAATTTAGAATTATAATCTTTTACAATTGAAAAAATAGTCGTTTTATGGTAATATATTACAAGGTGATTTGATGAAAAAGGGTTATTTAATTGCCATTGATTTAGATGGCACATTAATTCAAGGGTTTGATAATTATGATAAGTTAAGCTTTGAATTATTATCAAAAATTGCAAAAGATAATTATGTTGTAATAGCAACAGGTAGACCATTACGATCAAGTAAATATTATTATGATATCTTAAATTTAAATACGCCTATTATAAATTACAATGGCGCATTAGTTCATCATCCAAAAGATCCAGACTTTCAAAAATCAATGATAACAGTAGATAGAAACGATGTCATTAAAATATTAAATGATAATTTAAATGTCATTAATAACATCTTTTGTGAAGTTGAAGATGATATTTTCTTATATAAGAAACAAGATGAGATTAATTCATATCTTCATTTAGATGGTGGTAATTTATTTATAGGTGATTTCCAAGATATCTTAAAGGAAAACCCAAATGGAGCAATTGTCTTTTCCAAAGTAGGAAGTGAAGAACAATTGGAAAAATATTTATTGAAAGAATTTAAAGGAAAACTAAAAATAAGATTCTGGGATGATGCTAATTATGTAGTCTCAGAAATCTATAGTCCAATTACTTCTAAAGCTAATGGCTTAAAAAGAATAATTGAATATTATAATATTCCTTATGAAAAAACAATCTCAATTGGTGATGGCCATAATGATATTGAAATGTTTAATGTCACAAAATATAGTGTTGCAATGGGGAATTCGCATCCAATGCTCCTTGAGCATGCAACGCATATTACTAAAAGTGTAGCGGAAAATGGAGTTTATCATTTTCTAAAACAATTTTTCGAAATAAAATAAAAGCTTAGATGCAAAATCTAAGCTTTTTTTACTTTAATTAATTATATTCATCCTATCGATTAATTCTTGGTTATTAAAATTAATAAAGTCACAGACTTCATCAGAGAAAAGCATTTCTAACTTAACATTTACAGTTATTACATCACTTTCTAAACTTCCCTCTTTATTAGTTCCGACAATCTTTAAATAGAATCTAAAGTATTTATAATTTATTTGAATATTTTGAGAATAAATATAATTATCTAATTGAAGAATTGAGGATGAATCATATATTTTAATACTTGCCCATGATTTATTGTTCATTGAAATATAACAAATATATTGTAAATCCTTATCTTCTTTATCCCATTGAAGCAATAATTCATCTTCTTCATTTAAGGTGATATTATAATCAGTTTTTCCTTGAATTAAAAGATTATCAATCTCACCTATACTTTTAATCTGATTAACAACTAATGGTTTTGAATAACTAATTCCTTCTGAGTTTTCAATTTTGACTCGATAATATACATTTCCTTTATTATTAGTTAAATTAAAATTAGTTCTAATGTTAGTTGATTCATAATAATCTTTGATTTCTAGGTAATCATTATATGTAAATCCATCGGTAGAAGTTTGAATATAGTAATTAGCATTATCTTGATAAAGATTAGTAAATGTTAGTTCTACTAAATGATTAGAATAAACTGAACCATTAATGGTAATATTCTTTATCTCTCCTAATGATTTATTAATCTTTCTTTCAAGTACTTCGATTGATTCTCCACAATCATTAAATGCTTTTATTGTAAGTGAAACTGATGTTGCATCTTTAGGAACTACAACCTTAAAGGTGTTTTTACTGCCTTCTATTTGTACGTCTAAATTGCTTTCTTCTTTAATTATTTGCTTTTCTCTTTTAAATGTATAATCAATTAAATAAGATACTTCTTCACCATATGGATAATATAACTTATCAAATTGTAAAGTTATTTCTTGATTTTCTAGCAAGTTATCAGATAACTTAACGTCAGGGATTAATCCTAAAAAAGTATTACTTCCTTTTTGAATATTTTCTGTCGATATAGATATTCCTTCTCCTAACGTGTTAGATCTTGATTGTGCTTTAACACCATAATAATAATGTGTATTCTGTAATGCCGTTGTATCAGTGTATTCAACAACATCCTCATAACTACCAATTACATCAATGATTTCTTCTTCATCATATGTTAGTGGACTTTCACTACGATACAAAACAAAGAATTTTGCATCACTACTGTTATCAAAAGATATTTTATTACCATAATCAGTTTTTGATACTGATAAATTTTCTACTTTTTGAGGAATAATTTGGTCAACAGTTCTAATTTCTGGTAAATAAATTGCTTTATCCCAAATGTCCTTGACTCCTTGCATTGCGGAAGAAGAATTAAGAGATGAAATCATGGAAAGATAATTATAGATACCAGATCCTTTAACATGTTCCATTGTGTTACCAAACATAATTTGTTGGTAACCTTCTTTTTTATTAGTGCCCCATGAGGCATTTCCACCACCGATACTCATATATAATCCTAATGCAGAGTATAAATTAGTTTTCTTGTATGCACAGACATCATTCCACCATTTAACTAAATCACAATGAGGACCAGAACCATTAGTGATTGCCCAATAAGTTTGGGGAAGAATATAATCAATCCAACCATTGTTTATCCACTTTACAGTATCAGCATATAATGGCGAACCATAATGCGCATATGCTGATGTGCGTGAACCATTTGTAATCGCATTACCATATTCATCATATGTCACTGTTCCATTACCATTACGATATACTCCTGTTGGAGCTATTCCTAATTGTACTCTTTTACCTGTACTATTATTATAATTAGTTAACTGATTATGTAACTCTTCAATAAATAAGTCTACCTGTAAACGTCGAAAATTATCAATTGATAAATTGTTTGTATTATACTTTCTAACTGTATCAGAATCATCAATTCCAGCGGCATAAAAATAATCATCAAAATGAATAGCGTCAATGTCATAGTTTTCCACAAGTTCCATACAAGTATCAATTAGAAACTTCCTAACTACTGGTTCACCTGGATTTAGAATAATGCAACTACTTCCTTTTAATAAATTAGCTGGGTTACTAGCTGCATTAGTTGCTTTAAACCTAGAAGCTATTTCTGTTAAAGAAGCAGAAACACTGGATGTAACACGATATGGATTCATCCACGCATGAAATTCTATTCCCCGTTTATGACATTCTTCAATCAACCAAGGCAACATATCCCAATCAGGATCAGTATTATAATATGCTGACCAACTATTATATTTTGATTCATAAAAAGCATCATTCATAATTCTAACATGGAATATTAAAGTATTTAGATTATACTTTTCCATATTTTTTAAAACTTCAATCATTTGCTTCTTATAAGCTGATTGTGTAACATAACCTGTGAT
Organism: Bacilli bacterium; assembly: GCA_016296945.1. Lineage (GTDB taxonomy): Bacteria > Bacillota_I > Bacilli_A > ML615J-28 > CAG-698 > CAG-698. The sequence goes on from JAEDHQ010000032.1 coordinate 10,175, forward strand.
ATCACTTGTTAATGCGCTAACCCAAACTCCTCTGAACTCTCCACCTGTTGGGTCATGTTCTTTATTAATCATAATGGTTTCTCCATTACGATATTTTATTGTATTTCCATTAATTACAATTGTTTCTTTTTCAGAGGCCGCATTGATATTATAGGATAATGTACTAATCGATAAAACACCGATTAAAAATCCTATTAATATCATAATAATATTTTTTAAAACAATATTTTTCATTAGTTAAAAATACCCGTCTTTATTATATTAGCATTATTTTCAGTAATTAAATAATTAGCAACTTCATCAGAAAATAAATCTTCCATTGAAACATAAATTTCAAAAATTTGTGATACTGTTTCATAATTATCACTAATTCCTGTAATCTTTACATAAATCTTAAATGCTTGATAAGAAATTGGAATTGTCAGAGTTACTTTGCCAGATGAGCTTACTGTACAACTTACATTTGAATAAGCCTTTAAAGAAATCCAGTTAACTAAATCTTTAGAATAAGTATTTAAATAAGTTGCATCACCTGATACACCTTGATGAACATCCCAAGTGATTTTTAGTTCATCTCCTTCTTCTAAACAATAGAAATCTTCAACTCGTTTTCCATTCACTTTTAGATTTTCAAAATCACCTAAATATCCTTTAACAGTTGCTTTTACTGCACTTGAATATCCCGTTAATCCGTCTTTTAAAGCAATGATACGATAATAAATATCACCTTTACTTTGAAGTTTTACTTCTTTTCTAATATTAAGGTTATTATAGCGATCTCCCTCAATTGTTTCCAAATCTTCCCAAATAAACTTATCAGTAGATTGTTGGATAATATAAGTAACTCCATCAAGAGCAAGTTTATTCCAAACAAATGTTGCTTTTTCTCTTGAATATAATTCACCTTCAATAATAAAGTTATTAATGTCAGGTAAATATGAACCTAATTCTACAGAAATAGTTTTATAAGTTTTTCCTACTTTATTACTTGCATAAAGCGTTGCATTAACAGTTTTGATGTTGCTTGGAACAACAAAATCAACAACGTAAAATCCTTGTTTTTGTGTAAACTTTGTAACTGTAGTCTTAGCACTATTATCAAACCAATATTCAACTGTATACTCAATATCTCCTCCATAAGGATATGTCACATTCCCAAATAGGATACTAGCAGTAGACCCTTCTTTAATATTATCAGTGAATAATAATGTTTCAATTTCACCTAAATTTAATAATTCTCCTTCTGCTGCTCCTAAAGTAGATACGCTAACACCTTCACTTAATGTATTACTATAAGATTGTTTACGAACCCCATAATAATAAGTTTTATTACTTTCTGCTTTCAAGTCAACATATGACACAACATTATCAATACTTAAATCACCTATAACATCGATGACTAATTCAGGATCATAATTTTGAATTGGAGATTCACTACGATATATAACATAGAATTTTGCTTCATCATCTTTATCAAATGATATCTTATTTCCATTTTCAACCTTTTCAACTTTTACATTGGTTGGCGCAGAAACTTGTAATAAATCCATTGTCCGAACTTCTGGAAGAATTGATGGTGTTGACCAAATAGAATTCATTCCAGGAGTAACCGATGAACTATTAACTGCGGAAGCAATATTTGTATATTTAAAGAAACATACACCATCAACATTATCAAATGTATTACAAATCATTACTTCTTTATATGTTTCATATGGATCTGTACCCCATCCATCTGTGGCATTACTATTACGATATATTCCTAAACCAGAATAAAGGTTAACATTTTTATAACTACATACTTTTGCCCACCAATCCATTAAATCAGCATAAGGACAACTTTGGTTGTCAATTGCCCAATATGTTTGAGGAATAATATAATCAATCCATTCTTCATTTATCCATTTTAATGTATCAGAATATAGATAATTATCATAATGTTGGAAGGAAGCAGTTGATGTTCTTGAGCCATCTGATGAGACAATTTTAGTTACAGGATCATATGTTACTTCACCAAAACCATTACTACGATTGGTATCAGCACGATAAACTCCCGAAGGACTAATACCTAATTGAACTCGACGATTATTTAAGTTATTATATTCTCTAATTTCATTACTTAACATTTCAATAAATTGATCAACTTGAGCACGACGCCAATTACCTAAACTCATGTTAGTAGGATTATAAATAGCACGAGTTGATGAATCATCAACATTTGCATCATAGAAATAATCATCAAAATGAATTGCATCAACATCATACTTTTCTACAACTTCCATGCATACTTTAACTAACCATTCACGAACATGAGGAAGACCAGGATTTAATATAACACTATTTGTTCCTTGTAATAAGTTTGAAGCTGTACTAGCCATATTATTAAGAGGAAATTGCTTTGCTAATGTGTTTAAATTATGTGTTCCATTAGCAACACGATAAGGATTCATCCAAGCATGAAACTCAATACCACGACGATGGCATTCTTCAATTAACCAAGGAAGACAATCCCAATCAGGATTAGTATTATAATATACTGACCAATTACAATATTCTGATTCATATAAAGCATCATTCATAATACGAATATGAAATACTAATGCATTTAGACCATATTTTTCCATATTTTCCAATACATTAACCATTTGCTTTTGATATTGTACTTTATTACTATAAGAAGTAATATCACTAACTAATGGTGAAACCCAAACAGCACGAAAGTCAGTGTCATCCATTACATATGTAGCATTGATCATTACTTCTTCATCTGTTCCATAATATTTAACTGCATTCCCTTTTGAATCTGTTAATACTACTTTATCAACAGCATTAACAACAGGAACAAATCCAATTATACCAATAATAAAAAATAATAAGATAAAAAACTTATTTAGATATTTTGTCATCATTACTCCTCCTTAAAAATAGTGTCTTATAGATTGATTACTATAATTATATCATACCATCTAATAAATTGCCATAGCATTTTTTGGATAAAAGGCAATAAAAAAAGCCATTAATTCCTTAATGACTTCTATTATTTTGATTATTAAATTCATTAGACAATTCACTTAAAACATTACGTTCTAAATCTTTACTGTCAACTAATCCTTTTCCTTTTTCTCTGGAACTATTTTGATTTGTTCCTTTGACTTTTCTTTTATTTTGATTATTTAAAATATTCAAATTATCACCAATAAATAATATGTCTAACAATCATTATCTATACTATTTATTTTTGAATTAATTTGAGTATAAGAATAACCTTTTTTGATTAAAGAATTAATAATTTTATTCTTTTTAGTTTTGTCATCTAAATCTTGGTGTTTTCTCATTAGTTTATTTAATTCTTTATCTAAAGAAATATCTGACTTATCAGTAAATTCTACTTTATTAATATAATGATTAATTAAATCATTAGAGAATCCATCTCTTATTAACTTTGAATATAATTGTTCTTTTTGTTTTTTTAGTGGTAATGTTTCTTTTTTAGACACATTCTTTGCAATTACTTTTTTAATTACTTCTTCTTCAATATCTTTATCATAAAGATAATCTTTTAGATTAACATCAAGCTTTCTTTGTTTAACTTTTTGAATAAAGTTATTTGGACCCTTTAATGTATTAATTGTACTTTCAAGAATAAGTTTACATAATTCATTATCATCAATAAATTTAAGTTCTTTTAGCTTATCAATAATTTCATCAGTATCTTGATCATTAACACAATTCTTTTGTAAGTATTCTCTTACTTCATATTCTGAGCGCATTTGATAATAAATATAATGAATTGCTTTTAAGAAAAAGTTATTTTTTTCATTATATTTTTTTATTTCTTCAAATACTTCTTTATCTAACTCTAAATCTTTAGTTAAACAGTATTTTACAATCACATCATCTGCAATTGTAATTGTTTCTTCATTTGTAATCAGTGAATAAAAACCAGGTCTTTTTAACTTCTTAATACTTTCTATCTTAATTGAATTTTTAATTTGATTCTGACTCATAACTAAATCCTTCTCCTCGAACTTCATTAGCACGCATACAGTAGTAGAAGGCTTTTGGATCAATTTCTTCAATGATATTTCTTAACTTCATATATTCCATTGAAGACATTAAACAAAAGATCATTTTTTTATCTTGTCCAGAGTATTCCCCAATTACTTTAACACTTGTTACTCCACGAGAAAAATCGTTTAAGAGAATATTTTTTATCTCATCACACTTATCAGATATAATATAAACAGCACGTTTATTGAATCCACTAAAGATGACAGTATCCATCATAAATCCACAAACAACCATAAAGATGATTTCGAATAAGACGATTTCTAAATGTTGGCCTAATAAGAAGAATCCTAAGATTATTATTGTACCATCAATTAAGTATAAAGATAATGAAAATGGAAAATGAAATGCCTTATTAAAAATCTTTTGACCTATTTCCGTTCCTCCAGTTGATCCCCCTGCTTTTACGACTAATCCTAGTCCATATCCCATAATAATTGATGAGAAGAGAATTGTTAGCATCATATCGAGATTAACAACATTAAACGCTTCTACATTATTAGCTAATAATAAATATAATTTATCAAATACTAAAGAAAATAATGGGTATGTTAGAGCACCATAAAGAGTTTTAATAAAGAACTCTTTACCGACAAGGATTAAACTTAAGATTAGCAAAAGAATATTTACTAATAACATTGCAAGAGATGGATCAAATCCCCATAGGTCTTTTACGATAACTCCAATCCCTGATACGCCACCTATTACAAGGTTAACAGGATTTAGAAAGAAACTAAAGGCAAATGAGGAAAGCATTACACCAAAAGTTAAAATACCAATGTTCTTTAGTTTTTCTTTCAATTCAATATGTTCTTGAAGATATTTTCTTATCTTTTTCATTGTTTTTTCCTATCCTTTATTTTTTGCGTTCCATTTTAAATAAGCATTAATAAAACCATTAATTTCTCCATCCATAACAGCTAATACATTAGCTGTTTCATATTCGGTGCGTAAATCTTTAACTAACGAATAAGGATGAAAAACATAAGATCTAATTTGGCCACCAAAACCATTATCTGCTGTATCACCACTGATACTCTTTAGTTTATTATCTTTTTCTTCTTGTTCAATTTTGTATAGCTTAGCTTTCAAAATTTCCATTGCTCTTTCACGATTTTGAATCTGGCTACGTTGATTTTGACATGTAACAACAATACCTGTTTTTAAATGTGTAATGCGAATGGCACTATCTGTTTTATTAATATGTTGCCCACCAGCACCAGATGCTCGATATGTATCAATCCTAATATCATCAGGTTTAATATCTATTTCTATCGTATCAGTGATTACTGGTGTAATCATACATCCACAAAAAGATGTGTGACGACGAGCACCGGAATCAAATGGTGAAATCCGAACTAAACGATGAACACCGTGTTCGCCTTTCATCTTACCATAAGCCATATCACCTTTTATTACAAAAGAAACACTTTTAATTCCTGCCTCTTCTCCTTCAAGGTAATCTAAAACTTCAAATTCAAAATCATTATTTTCTGAAAATCTTTTGTACATTCTAAAAAGCATTGAAGCCCAATCCATTGACTCTGTTCCCCCTGCTCCAGGATGCAATTCAACTAATGCATCACAGTCATCATATGGGCCAGATAACAATAATCTTTCTTCTAATGGACTTAAAGTATTTTCAATTTTTTTGATTAATTCTAAAAAATCATTATGGATTTCATTAGCTTCTACTTCACCACTTTTTTGCATTTCATACAATACTTTTAAGTCTTCAATATCTGTTTCAATATCCTTAAATGCTTTTACAATCTCTTGATCTTTTTTCATTTGTTTCAACATTTTTTGTGCATTCTTCATGTCTTCATAAAAAGAAGGACTAGCGATTGTCTTTTCATTTTCTTCAATCTGTTTAACTAGTCCATCTAAATTTGCGGCATTCTTTAACTCACAAAAACGTGTTGAAAACATTTCAATGTTTTTTATAATCTCATAGTTTTCCATTTATCTACCACAACAATTTTTATATTTTTTTCCAGAACCACATGGGCATGGTTCGTTTCTACCAATTTTTTTAGAAACTGCTTGACGACGTGTAGGAGCTTCACCACTGTTAGTTCCTGTAGGTTTTGCAACTTCTTCACGTTCAAGATTTTGTTGGATACGAGCACGATTTATAAACTTAGTCGCATCTTGTTCAATGTTATTAATCATTGTTTCAAATTTATTATATCCTACATCTTGATATTCACGTAATGGATTAATTTGCGCATATGCTTGTAACCTAACTGCTTGACGAAGTTCACTCATATCATCAATATGTTGCATCCAATATGTATCAACAATACGTAATAAGATTACTTTTAAGAATTCACGATAAATTTCATCTGGGAATGATTCTTTTTTATCTTGCAATAATCTTACACATTCTTGATATAAAATTTCTGTTGCTTCATCTACTGTTTTTTCTTCTAAGTCTTTTACTTGGAAAGTTGTAGGTAAGAAATATGTTCCTTCAACTTCTTTAATTAGTTGAATTGGAGCAATATAGCCTTTTCTACTTTCTGGATCAACATAAGTTAGGGCTAATCTTTCACAAGTATTATGCATCATTTTAAGAATGATATCAGTAATATCATCTAAGAATAAGATTTGATTTCTTTGTTTATAAATAATTTCTCTTTGTTTTCTTAATACTTCATCATATTCTAAAACAGTCTTACGATTATCAAAGTTATTTCCTTCAACTTTCTTTTGAGCACTTTCCACAAATCGTGAAAACATCTTAGATTCTAATGGGCTTTCGTTTTTACTATTCTTGTCAACAACAATCATTGATAACATTGCTTTAAAACGATCACTACCAAAACGACGCATTAAATCATCTTCAGCAGATAAATAGAAACGAGTATAACCAGGGTCACCTTGACGACCAGAACGACCTCTTAATTGGTTGTCAATTCGACGTGCTTCATGACGTTCAGTACCAATAACAGCAAGACCACCAAGTTCACGAACACCAGGACCTAACTTAATATCTGTTCCACGTCCAGCCATGTTAGTAGCAATGGTAACAGCACGTAATTGACCAGCATTAGCAACAATTTCAGCTTCTCTTTGATGTTGTTTAGCATTTAAAACGTTATGAGGAACATGACGTTTAGTTAATAACTCAGATAAAAGCTCACTTGTTTCAATTGAAACAGTACCAATCAATACTGGTTGACCTTTACGGTAACGTTCCAAAATATCATCAGCAATTGCTTTGAATTTTGCTTCCATAGAAACAAACATTAAATCTGGTTCATCAATACGAATAACAGGAACATTTGTAGGTATTTCTACAACATACATATTATAGATATTTCTAAATTCTTCTTCTTCTGTTTTTGCTGTACCGGTCATACCAGCAATCTTCTTATACATTCTAAAGAAGTTTTGGTATGTAATAGTTGCAATCGTTTTAGTTTCTTTCTTAATTTCCACATGTTCTTTTGCTTCAATTGCTTGATGTAAACCATCAGAGTATTGACGACCATGCATTAAACGACCAGTGAATGGGTCAACAATAATAACTTTACCATCATGAACAACATATTCTACATCTTTAGTCATTGCATAATTTGCTTTCAAAGCATTATGAATATGATGTAATAAATTTACGTATTTTACATCATAAAGATTTTCAATCTTGAAAAATCTTTCCGCCTTTTCCATACCAGATTCAGTTAATGTAACGTGTTTTGTTTTTTCATCATAATCATAATCATTATGGCCTTCTTCATTACGTAAACTCTTAACAAAAAGGTCAGCTTGTTGGTATAAATTACCAGTATTCTTTTCACCACCACTAATGATTAATGGCGTACGTGCTTCATCGATTAAGATTGAGTCAACTTCATCGATAACACAAAAATTAAGAGCACGTTGAACCATTCTTTCTTTATAGGTAACCATGTGATCACGTAAGTAGTCAAATCCTAATTCAGAGTTTGTACTATACGTAATATCACAATTATATGCTTCTCGTTTTTCATCAGGTGTTAATTCACGTAAGTTCAAGCCAACAGTTAAACCTAACCATTTATATAAAACTCCCATTTCTTCCGCATCACGGCTTGCTAAGTATTCATTGACTGTAACAACATGAACACCTTCGCCAGTTAAAGCATTTAAATAAACAACTAGTGTTGAAGTTAATGTTTTACCTTCACCTGTTTTCATTTCCGCAATATTGCCACCATGTAATGCTAAGGCACCTTCTAATTGAACAAAGAAAGGAGTCATGTGTAAAACACGTGTTGCTGCTTCACGAACAGTCGCAAAAGCTTCAATTAGAATATCATCAAGAGTTTCTCCATTTTTTAATCTTTCCTTAAATTCAGGAGTTTTTGCTTGTAATTGTTCATCAGTTAATTCTTTATATTCTGAAGCTAAAGCATCAATTTTTAAAGCAATCTTCTCTACTCTTTTTAATTCTTTGTATCCAGCATCAAACAAACTTTTAAACATATCTTTATTTTCCTTTCATAAAAGATATTTATAAATTATTAAATATCTATATATTATTATTTCCCATTAATAATTTATTCTATCATAAAATCGCTTAATAATCAAGAACATATCAAAAAGTAATAATCATTTTATGACTATCTAGATTAAATAAGTCATAAAAAAAGATTCTAAGAGAACTCCTAGAACCTTTATATAACTTTAAGCTCCGTCGAAAATTCTTGTGATTTTGCCATCTGTCAAAAACTCTTGTGA
>JAEDHQ010000033.1 GCA_016296945.1 Bacilli bacterium
AAAATAACAAAAACAAAAGCTTAACATTACTACATGTTAAGCTCTTTTTTTATTCTAATTCTAAATCTAAATATTTATCCTCACTATTATTACTAATTAAATACTCATCTTTAATAATAGCTAAACTAATATCAAATAACAACTTTTTAAACTTACCTTTTAAATCATTTCCATAAACTTCCTCAGCATTAATAAATAAATTTTTTAAGCTTTTTACTTTTGAAATTTTTATTTATTGGATTTCATAGTTAATTTGGTACATTCACAAAGAACAAGTATAATGTATATTTGTGTTGACAATGTTAACACGTATATAGTATAATAATATTGAGGTGATTAATATATATGAAATCAAGTAATATTAATATTAGAGTTGACAAAGAATTGAAAGAAAAGTGCGAAAAGATATATGAGTCATTAGGAATCAATATGTCTATTGCTATTAATCTTTTTTTAAATCAAACAATAAGAGTGAATGGCATTCCTTTTGAGATTAAGGCACCAAAAATTGAAGAAACTAAAGTTTATGAAAATAATGATATTATAAAAATAGGTAATAAAAAAATCCAATGTATGAAAATTAATAACCTTTATTATTTTGAGTATAATAATGAAAAGTTTGTTGCCTCATATGAAATAATTGATGCAAATGAAGTTTGCATTTATCCAGATGGTTGGAAGATTGAAAACAAAGGAGTTTTTCCATCAGTAATTCATTTTGAAACTAGCAATATAACTAAATATGAATCCAAGTGTTTTAATGAAATGTTATCTATCAAAGATAATATAAATAAAATTATTATTTTAAGAAAAGTAGATAAGATTTCAATCCATCCAAATCATGAAAAGAAACATCTTTTATTGCCAGAAAATAAAGTGAATGGTATAAATATTGTTAGGGAATCAGAAGTTTATAATTTATTACAATATTATAATGATTTTATGGATGTAGTAGAATATGTATTATAATGGTAAAAAGGAGAATGTATGTTTCAAAATTCAAAAATATTAGTTTACACTTTACCAAGTGGCAAAGCAAAAGTAGAGGTATTGCTCGATCACGAAAATGTATGGATGACACAAGCAGCATTAGCTGAATTATATCAGACGTCTACTCAAAATATAACGATGCATATAAAACATATATATGAAGAAGGAGAACTAGAAGAAGGATCAACTTGTAAGTCAGACTTACAAGTTCGATTAGAGGGAAATAGAGAAGTAAGTAGAAAAATCTTATTTTATAATCTGGAAATGATTATTGCTATAGGTTTTAGAGCAAAAAGTTCTATTGGAAATATTTTTAGAAAATGGGCGAATAATATTATTAAAGAATATATGATAAAAGGTTTTGTCTTAGATGATGAAAGACTTGAAGATCCTACAAGGTTTGGAAAAGATTATTTTGATGAATTGTTATTAAGAATTAGAGCGATTAGAGCTTCTGAAAAGAGATTATATCAAAAGATTTTAGAAATATATTCAACCAGTATAGATTATAATAATAAATTAGAAGATACAATATTGTTTTTTAAAACAGTGCAAAATAAGCTACATTATGCTGTATCAGGCGAAACAGCAGCTGAGATAATATATACAAGAGCAGATGCATCTAAGGATAATATGGGATTAACAACATGGAAAGGTGAATCTGTACAATTAGAGGATGTCAAGATAGCAAAAAATTATTTAAGCAAAGAAGAAATAAAATCTCTTAATAAAATTGTTACAATGTACTTGGATCATGCTGAAGAAATGGCAAAAGAAGGAATTCCAATGCATATGAGTGATTGGAAAAAAGTCTTAGATGAATTTTTGAAATTTGAAAGGAAGGATATTTTGCTAGGACCAGGTAAAATTTCACATCAATTAGCGATTCAAAAAGCTACTAAGGAATATGAAAAATACGATAAATCAAGAATTGAAACTATTGAAATGTTGAAACTCCCTAAGATTGAAGATTAATGCTTTTATATCAATTTATGTAACTTAAAATTAAAGAATCAGATTTCACACTTAGTGAAGTCTTTTTTATTCAATAAATGATACTTATAGTCATCTTTTTCTGCAATAAGACAAATTTGTCCTGTCAGTGAAACTGACTAAACTCTACTAATAAAATAAAAAAAATCTATCAAAAGGGTGTACAACAAAAGAAAAACACGACATAATATATGCGTGTTTGGAAACGAATTATTTTTGTATGATTTTGTCTGGATGGGTTTGTGCGGCTACAATTTTGAATTCATACAATTTGCTTTGCAAAAAATCATACAAAGATAATTGCAAAAACTATTCAATACAAATGTAATAATAACATTTAACAAAATAACAAAAACAAAAGCTTAACATTTTAATATGTTAAGCTCTTTTTTTATTATTATATAAAAACTAATTCTACCGAAATAAAAATATATCACTGAAAATACTTCCGATTTTGGGATATTGATGGTTATATTAGAATTAAAAAAAAGGTAAAGAAATAGGAATGAAGAAAATCGAATAATAGATTATATTAAATATACACATTCAAGAGGACTAAAATATGTGAATGTAGAAAAAGTTAAAATATTAGAAAAATCTGGAGAGTATGATTAAAGAGTTGTTATAAAATATGAAAGAAAAATTCCTTTAGATAACAATAATGGATAGAGATAAAATGTTGCTTTATCAATAGGAAATGTTGTATAATATTTTAAACAATGAGACTTCTTGGAGGATAAAATGAAAGAATTTACGAATATATATGGTATTCCTGAGTCTATAAGAAAACATATTGATGATTTGCCATATGAAGTAGATGATATCGGTAAGAGTAATTCGATTGTCTTAATCTTTGAAGAATATATCTTAAAAATTACTACACTAAGTTTTGATATTCAAAATGAATTACATGTATATAAGATGTTATTTGGAAAACTTCCAATTCCAAAAATCATTGAATATGTTGAACAAGACGGAAAAGCATATATTTTAAAAGAAAAATTAAAAGGTAAAATGCTTTGCGATGAAGAATATTTAAATAACCCTAAGTTATTATTCAAATTAGCCACTGATGCAATTAGGTTACTATGGAATGTCGATATAAAGGGATTAGATTTACAAAATACATTTGAAACAATAATGGATTTTGGTAAATATTGTCTAGCAAATAACTATATTAATTTTGCTGACTCAGATAAATGTATTACTAATAGATTTAATGATTTTTATGAAATTGTAAAGTACTTGGAGAGTAATCGACCAAAAACTGATAATGTGTTAACACATGGTGATTTATGTATTACTAACATTATCGTAGATGGTGATAAAGTTGTAGGTTTTATTGATTTGGGATTAACTGGTATAGATCACAGATATCATGATTTAGCTATTCTTTATCGAAGTATAAAGTATAATTTTGAAGGAAGATATGGAAAAGCATATGATGGATTTGATGATAAAGCAATTTTTGAATTGTTGGGTGTTAAAAAAGATGATAAATTAATTGAATATTTTTTACTTTTAGATGAATTATTAGGATAATTTACAAAATATTGTTATATTATGCATAAAGTCTGCTTTAAAGCAGACTTTATTTATAATATGTTATAGTTTAATTATCATATTCAATTGTTAATGTTAATAAAACCTGGGAAGGAGCATAGAAAAACCAAATAGTATTAAACCAACCATTTAATAAAAAGGTTAGAAAAGGAAAACTATCTAACAGAAGTATTTCTTTTATAAAGTTAAGTCCTACAAATATATCACAAAAGATAAATAATAAAAGACCAATTGTCATTAACTTATTTGTCTTATATATTTTTATACAATAAATAAAGTTAAATAATAACATTAAAAAATAAAATGCCGCAACCAAATATAATAAATCAAAATTATTATATGTAATAATAATTACTAAAACAAAAGCAATAATAATTGAGATAAAGCGAAAAATATCAATTAGTTTAATTCTATATTCCTTAGTTACAACTTTTATTTTTATAAAATATAAAATATGGACAACACTAAAAAAGAATAATGCAATTAAATAATGTGAATCATATATAACTAAAAATGTATCAGAAATTAAGGTGAAAAATAGTCCTAAAATATTCAATACTACCACTTTATTTCTATGATAATATAAAAGATATAAACTCATTATGAAATTAATTACAATTATTAAATAACAAGCAATATAACGTGGTATTAAAGTTTCAAAATATACTGAAAATAAATATAAAATAAATTGAATAACTAAATATATAAAAATAATAATCTTTTTCATATAAATCACCGAGCATATTATAGCACAGAATTAAGAATATATGTACAATAAATAAGGGTATAATTGAAATATCATATAGAATTATGGTATAATTTTATCAAGAGGTGAAATATATGATATTGACTGATCTAGTTACTGATTGGCGTTGGCCTGATGCTAGACCTACAGTTTATGGTTGGTACCACATAATGTGGCTAGTAATAATGATTATTGTGACTGCTTTATTATGTTATTTTTTAGGAAGAAAACATAATAAAAGAATTGATGACCGTGTAATTTTTTCGATTGGAACAATGCTAATAGTAATAGAGATTTATAAACAAATCTTTTATACGTTAGATGCAGGACATTATCAATGGTATATATTTCCATTTCAATTTTGTTCTGTACCAATGTATGTTGCATTTATTGCTCCGTTAATCAAAAATGAAAAAATTAAAGACGCAATGTATAAGTTTTTAGCAAGCTTTGGTTTGCTAGCCGGACTTGCGGTTATGATATACCCTGGGGATTGTTTTGCTACATGGTATGTTACAATACTAATTCATACAATGCTTTGGCATTCTTCAATGGTAGTGATGGGAGTATATTTAGTAGTAGCAAAGGGATATGGAAAAGGATTAAAAGAATTATTACCAGCGTCTATGTTATATGTAATAATTCTTGCTGTTGCATTAATTGCAAATGTCGTGGGATATCATGTTTATTTTAAAGATCCTCTTTTAAATATTCATAATGGTAAATTTTATTTAATGTATATCTCTCCATATTATGATTCTCCACTTCCGATATTAAGTAATATCAAAGAAGCTGCCCCATATCCAATCTTTTTATTGTGTTATTTGCTAGCATTTATAATTGGTATTTCCTTACTTTGGTTTGTAATAAAAGTAATAAGAAAAATAATATCTGATAGAAATATTAATGCAGTAAATTAACAAATGCATTGTAAAGCAAATATTATTCATTAATAAAAAATTTTTTTGAAAGGTCAAATTTAGATAACAAAAGATTTTTCTTATAAATAAAAAGGAGGAGAAAATTTAAGATGAAGAAATTTTATGAAGTGCTTTCTACTTATGTAAATAGAGCATGGAAGCAATTAATTGTTTTACTATCATTATTGATAGTTTCTGTAATTTGCATTTGTGTTGCAAATGGAATTCAAAGAGGCTTTGGTAAGATAACTGTGGAAAGTGGTTATATCGAAACAAAACTTTTAGATAGTGACGAAGTAGTTAATATAGGTTTTAAAATTTATATTCCTAAAGAAGCTAGCGAAACAAGAAAACTTCCTGCCGTTTTATGTTTGCACGGTTATCAAAATGACCATGAAACTTCTGCAGCCTATGCGTTAGAACTTGCACGTCGTGGAGTAGTTAGTTTATGTATTGATGAATATGGTCATGGATCTACTGATGTGGGAATGATTGCAAGAGGATATGTAAATCATAAAGTTACCACAAATTATGGTTATGACGAATATGGAAAATCTTATCTTGAAATCGGTGGTGTAACTAGATATAAAGTTATGATGAATTTTTCAAACTTATCATTTTTCTCTGATTATTATGCAAATTCATTTGATTTCGAAAAAGAAACTTCTATTTCTAAAGAAGATGCAGCCTATATTCGTGATTCTTCAATGGGAGCCACTGCAGCTTATGCTTGGCTTTCTGAACTAAACTATGTTGATAATCAAAAAATGGCTGTAACTGGTCATTCAATGGGAACATGGGCTGCGTGGACAGTATCAGCTGCATATTCTGGTACTGCAATCGAGCCAAGAGCAACTGCTCTTCAATGTGGGGAGCTATTTAAAACTACAAGAGATTCTGAAGGTAGAATAGCATACGATAAAGATAATGATGGAACACCTGATATCCATTGGAACAATGTTTTATTAATAACTGCTAAATATGATGAATTTAATTATTTTCGTGATTATATTAATACACCTGTTTTTGATGAAACAGTTAAAAATGAAATTAGAACCAACTTTTTAGGTGTTTTAAGTGAAGAAGCTGAGTTTAATAAAACATTTCATGAAGATTTTGCAGCGGGTACATCTGTTAGAAATGAATATATTATTACAAATCATCGTTTAACAACTCATGATAAAAATGCTGTAAAAGCAGTTATAGATTGGTTCTTTGCATCATTTGATGAAACATCACCAATTGCATCAACTAATCAAGTATTCATGGTTAAAGAGGTTTTAGTTTTAGTTGCAATGTTATGTGGTATTGCTTCAACTGTAGCCATGGCAATGTGCTTAAAAGAAGTGCAATTCTTTAAAGCAGTGTTCCAAGGAGTTCCTAATAGACCTGAAAAAGTTAAGAAAGGTTGGAAATTCTATAAAGGGGCATTAATTACTGTATTATTATCAGCATTTACTTATCCATTCTTAACACAACTAGGACATGGCTTAATGCCATTACCTGAAAAATTATTTAAAATGACAATCGGTAATGGTTTCTTAGTTTGGTATATATTCTTAATTCTAGTAATGTTAGGATTTACTTTAATTCCATGGTTTAAACAAAAGAAAAAAGGAATTAAAACAATTGATTTTGTTGACTTAGGATTTGCAAGAGATGATGAAGATCACAAAAATAAATTTGATTGGGTTTTATTAGGCAAATCTGCATTAGTAGCTCTTATTGGTGTTTTCTGGATGTATTTACAAGTAATCATTTTTGAAAAAACAACATTATTAGACTATCGTTTCATTTGGCCATTCTTTAAAGGCTTTTCATTAAGTAGATTTGGCCAATTCTTAGTTTATATTCCAATCTTCTTAGTATTCTTTATTTTAAATAACTCAAGAATTTTTGCAATGTCAAGAGTTGAACATACTGAAGAAAAAGGATTTAAAGCGTTTATTAAATGCTGGTGGAAGTATGCTTTATGTATGGCTGGTGGAATCTTACTTCTATGCTTAATAGAATATATTCCATTCTTCTTACAATTAGGACCTGGAGCCGACTTATTATTTAGTCCTACATTTGGTGGACCATTCATGTCATTATTAATCGTGTTTGCTCCACAAGTAATTGTTTTCTCATTTATTTGTACTTATTGTTACAGAAAAACTGGCAATGTCTTCTTAGGAGGAATTATTGTTGCAATTCTATCTTGCTGGATTGTAACTGGTGGATCTGCAATGTTATTTGCATAATAATAAATAAAAATATATAAAGGTGTTTCATTAGAACACCTTTTTTTATACTTTATTAAGTATTTTCTTTCTATTTAAAGTATCACAAGAATTTCGATAAACAACAAACCTTGTGTATAAGAATTCTAACACAAAATTAGAAACCATGGTTACTCCTTCTACAAGATATCCATTGGCCCCATTAGAAGTTGCTAGGTGCCCAAGATATGTGGAAAGATGTATAATTTCAAAAAATAATGTGAAAGAACCGATTTGTATAATCCCTACAATAATAGAAATAAATGTAAACTAAATTGCACGAACTAATTCCTTAAAATCTCTTTTATGATTGTTTTGATCAATATTCATTTTTCACCTTATAAAAAACATAATCATCATATGAACTTAATGAAATATTGTCAATCTCCTCATTATGATTTAAAAACAAATCAAACTAATTTGAATAAGATATCAAAAAATAAAATTCTACAAGCAAAAAAAATAAATATTGGAAAAATTCCTAATAAGTTGTATAATATTATCAAATTATACTCTATTTTAGATAAAAGAGTTATTATATAAGTATTGAAGAAAGGAGATTAACAAATATTGTATGAAAAAGACTAATGATAGCGAATATTTTAATTCGCCAGAGATAAATGAATTCTTTGAATATAAAAGATTTGATAAAGAAAAATATAGTCCATTAGAAATGTCAAAGTCTCCTTTAGAATTAGAAAAAAGAAGTGAATCATTTAATGAAAGTAATCAAAATGAAGATCATGATACTTATAAAAAAGAACTTTCATTAGATCAGAAATCATTGAATTATCAAAGCCAAAAACAATTAATACAGCAAAACATGCCAACAGGAAACGTAATTACGAAAGCATTATCCACGCTAACAAGTGCTGCGGTTGTAACTGTTGCTAGTGTTGCTGTTCTTACAACATCTCCTACATATTACATTGAAGAATATATTGAAACAAATCCAGGAATGGATTATGTAGCTGTGACAGTCGATTTAGATGGTATATTAGAAGCTAATAAAGATGTTATTTCGATAGGTGATTATTATATTGAAATACCGATTAATGAAGAAAATAAAAAAATTGAAATTGAAGAAGGAAAGAATACATATTTAATTACAGGGTTGATTCCAAATGAAACATATACATATAATTTTATTGGAAATGAGGAAAACGGAACAAATGAAACAACGTATTATCAAGATACAATAACAACTTCTTCAGAGGGTGAAGCAACGGCCATATATGATGAGCGAAACAGTCTTTTTTTATTTAATGAAGAAACACATAAAGCAAATTATGAATATTCAATTTATTTATCTGATTATTATAATCAATATCCTAATGCGGTATTATATGCGTGTAGTGAAAAGCAAACAAATCTGAGTAGGTTTAGTAATATCTTACATTTTAATGATACATTTAATAATGATAGATTCTATCAAGGTCAGATAGAAAACATTAATTCTGAATATCTATATTTATATATTGTAAGCCAAAGCGAGAATTATGCCCGATCAGAACTCAATGTTTTGTTTGAAAAGGAAATAAAAATAGATTATCCAGGTAATTGGGATGACTTACCATTTGATATTTATCGAATCAAGAAAGACTTAGAAACACATGAATTATTACCAGATACAATAACAATATCAGGTACACTAGATTTATTAGATAATACATATCAATACTATGCACATATCAAACAAATGGATAGTGAAGGAAATGTATTAAGGGAAGAAGAAGCAAATTATACAATTGATAATGGATTAATGAAATACACAATAATAGCAGATGCTTATTATGGAGTAAGTAAATATCAATATATAATCTATTATGAAAATGAAATAAGTGAATTAGAAGAAGTATATCGAAGTGAAGAATTCAGTTATACAATTAGTCAAGAATTTAGTGGAACATACCAAGCAAAGAATCCAAGAGACGCAGTAATCAACTATTATGACGACTATATTACAATCACAGTAAATCCAGAGTTTGTAAGTAATTATAATAACTATTACTATGTACTAACAGTTACAAATAGTGATGGATCATTACTAGGAGAATATAGTGGAGTAGAAGAAGCAGTAATCAGAATTGATGCATATCAAACATTAGATATTATTAATTTTGGATATAAGATCTATGGAAGCTTTGTAAATGGTGAAATAGAGTTTGTAAGTCTTAATAAAGAAGGAAAGATACCACTAGATATTTATCGAATCAAGAAAGACTTAGAAACACATGAATTATTACCAGATACAATAACAATATCAGGTACACTAGATTTATTAGATAATACATATCAATACTATGCACATATCAAACAAATGGATAGTGAAGGAAATGTATTAAGGGAAGAAGAAGCAAATTATACAATTGATAATGGATTAATGAAATACACAATAATAGCAGATGCTTATTATGGAGTAAGTAAATATCAATATATAATCTATTATGAAAATGAAATAAGTGAATTAGAAGAAGTATATCGAAGTGAAGAATTCAGTTATACAATTAGTCAAGAATTTAGTGGAACATACCAAGCAAAGAATCCAAGAGACGCAGTAATCAACTATTATGACGACTATATTACAATCACAGTAAATCCAGAGTTTGTAAGTAATTATAATAACTATTACTATGTACTAACAGTTACAAATAGTGATGGATCATTACTAGGAGAATATAGTGGAGTAGAAGAAGCAGTAATCAGAATTGATGCATATCAAACATTAGATATTATTAATTTTGGATATAAGATCTATGGAAGCTTTGTAAATGGTGAAATAGAGTTTGTAAGTCTTAATAAAGAAGGAAAGTTAAATTATCCTAAATTTTCTTTATTACCAGAAGTGAATTTTAATGGAGAAAATTATGAAATAAACTATACTTGTGATATGATTTTTGATTATAGTACTGCTATTCTTAATTTAGTAGTCACGGCTAATAGTAACGTTTATAATAAACAAATTACGCCTGTAAATTCAAGTGGAACAATTGTTTTAGATATGCTTACTGGTGAAATAGGTGAAATTTCTGTCAGTGGTTCACTCACATTCACTGATAATCAACTAATCCCTCAAGTTCAAGAGATGAAGATTACGGGTGAAATCTATACGATTGAGCACGTATTTAATGCTAAATTAACTGCTGATCTAAGTTATTTTGCAACTTCTGAAGGAATGATTCCAGTGTATTTAGAATTTAGTTATTATTTACCAAGTAATTATAGTATTCAAATTACAGAAACAACAAGCGCATTTGCAACAACAGTTCCATTAACTTCAAATTATTCATTTACAACAATTAATACTTCAGATGAAGGAAATGTTATCATTCAAGTGTTAGATGAAAGTGGCAATCCTTATCTAAATTCACAAACATTTGTTGTTTCTAAGAGCCTAGCTGAAAGTAATTATGTTTCACCAACAGTTACTAGTTTAAATCCTGGTGATAGTGTTGTGACTTATAATGAAGATGGAACAATTAACATTTATCGTGATTTATCGTTTGAGACAAGTGATCCGAATATTTACTACAATGCTCGTTTAGGATGGAATGGAACCAATGAAGATGGAGAATTTGTAAGTTATTACTATGATTTAATAGGACGTAATCGATATGCTATTATAGAAAATATTCCGGCTCGTAATTATTTCTTCGTTTATGATTATATGTATGACTACAATGGTGTATCTTATATCATGTATGAAGAAATGCCATCTGGATCTGCTGGTTTTAGCGTAGAAGAATATAGTGTAGAAACTAATGTTGCTGATGGGCAAACAAATATCAAGATTAATATTTGCAATCAAGGTATGCTAGTTAATAAGATTGTAGTTAATGGTATTGAATATGAATATACTAGTTATACAGGAATCACTGACACATACCCAACATTGGTTATTGAAGGAGAAATAGAAATCACTTCAATCATTATTTATCATGGTGGATACTATTATAATTATGAGTTTTATCAAAATGATATAACGATGAAGGGCGCAACATATCGAGAAGTTGTAATCGTTTAAAAATAAAAAAAGGAGAAAAATAATGACGCAAGATTTAGAAAAAAAGAAAAAGATAAAAAAAGTGTTGAGTATTACTGGCTTAGTAATTATGGTTGGAGTTATCTTTGTATTTTTATTGGGATTATTGTTTCAGTTAGTATTGCCTGAGACTTCATTCGCAATATGGTCAAAAGAAAGTACATGGGATATTTCCACATTACCTGCTAAATGGGAAGAGCAAAAGAAATCAATTCTTAATTGCCTTGTTTCCATGATCATAATATATTTTGTTAGTAAACTTGTCAGATTAATTTTTAAGAAATTAATGGAAAAAAGCAATCGTGCGAAGACAGTTATTACATTACTAGATGGAATAATTAAATATGCAGCTGCAATTGTAATATTCTTCTTAATTCTTAAAGCATTTGGTATTAATACTCGTTCATTATGGGAATCAGCAGGAATAATTGCTTTGATTATAGGTCTTGGTGCCCAATCCTTGATAGCAGATATTATTTCAGGTGTCTTCATTATTTTTGAAGATGAGTATAGTGTGGGTGAGATTGTTTCGATTGATGACTTTAGAGGAACAGTTTCTGAGATTGGAATTAGAGCAACAAAGATAATTGATATGGCTGGTAACATTAAAATAATTAATAATTCTGATATTAAAAATGTTGTCAACTTGTCAAGAGAATTATCACTAGCAGTTGTTGATTGTGAATTTCCATATGATGTACCTCTTGAATTTATTGAAAAACTATTAAAGGATCATTTAGAAGAGTTTAAGGAAAAGATTCCAGCAATTGTGGAAGGGCCATATTATAAGGGAGTATCTGGATATGGTGCAAGTAATGTTGCAGTAAAATTAGTTGCAAAATGTCAAGAAGAAGAACGTTACCAAGTTCAACGTGATTTATTAAGAGAATATAGACAACTAATTGTTGCTAATGGTATTGACTTAAGTTATGATCAAGTTGTTATCAATCAGCCAAACAAATCTGAAATAACAGTAACAAACAAAGTTAGAAATGAAGCCAATGACTTTGTGAAAGAGCAAAAGAAGTCATCTGCTGGTATTGAAGATCAAGATAGATAACAATTAAAAATAGAGAGGTAGTAGACATGTATAAGAATATTCAAAAAGAAGTAAAACTTAATTTGAAAGATTTACTTAATTATCAACAAGGGCAAGTTGTAAGCATGACATTAGTGCAAAATGATAAGGTTAGTATGACACTATTTTCTTTTGATAAAGGGGAGGAGATATCAACACATGCTGCAAGTGGCGATGCAATGGTTACAGTATTAGAGGGAAGAGGAAGATTTACAGTAGGTAATAATGTATATTATCTTGAAACTGGAGATACATTAATAATGCCAAAAGATATTCCTCATGCCGTTTATGGAGAAGAACAATTTAAAATGCAGTTGATAGTTTCATATTAAGAATAAAGCAAATAAAAAAGCATGATTGCCAAATGATTGGAGTCATGCTTTTTTAATGTTAATTTATTTTTTTATTTTCTTCATAGTGCCATAAATTACATAAATATGACATTTCATATTCTGAATGAATTGTACTTTGTTTTAAATTATTTTTAATGATTTTAAATTGTAATTTATTGTTAATCACTTTAAAACTATTATAATCTGCAACATAAACGCAGCGATCAGCATCAAGCTTTTGTACTATAGTCTTATCAAGATTCAATTGATAATATTTAAAAGTATCAATATTTTTAAGTGTTATTACAAAATAGAATTGTGGTTTTCCTGCTTCATATAAACTTTGTCCAAAACCTAAAAATTTAAGATCTATATCATTAGTATTGATATCGGATTTTTTAAGTTTTAAGCGATCATTTAAACTATCGATAACATTTTGATAGAATAAATGATTTTCATCAATAGAATCTCTTCCATCTTTTGGAAAGTTTAGTTTCACCGCAATTGATGAAGTAATTTTATTTTTTGAGATTGTGGAATTCTTTTTTCTTCTTGGAACTAAAATATTTCCATCGTTTAAGAATACTAATGCATTTATTCCAATATGATTTGACATTTTTGAATCTTCTAAATTGCTTATTGTAGGTCCATATTCATAAATATCTCTTAAAGAAAATGTATCAAAAATATTTGCATCAATTGCACGATTTGTAACTAAATGGTTAAAGTTTGTACTTCTTGACAAGTAAAATAAGCATTCTTTGTTTTTATCATCTTTAATAAAATTATCTAATCTTATTGTTTTACCATTAATAACCGTAGAATTTCGATGAGCATGCATGATTGTAGAATAGTTTTCGACGATGAAGTCATCTAATTGAAATTCTTTTTTTGAATCATCAATAACTTTTAACTTATATGTTTCATCATGAATATATCTTAAAGCATAGGCAAAATCCACTGATGTGTTATTTAATCTTAAAGTTTTTCGATACTCTTTATCTCCATCATAGATTTTTAAAATTTTTTTAGTATCGCAACTAACTTTTAAAACATCTTCAAATTTAGAACTTACAATTTTCAAAATGTATAAAAGGATTGTGGAAAACAAAAAACCAACGACAGTACCAAATACATTATTTGCAACATCATCCCCTGCTAACAGGAAAAACAAAGAAAAACCTAAGAATAATATTAAAAATAAAATTAAATATTTTACATAGTTTTCTTTTTTTAAAAATTTAATTATTGTAACTAATAGTTTTTTCATATAATATCTTTAACCTCGAATAATAATTTATGGATTAGATAACTATCTTCATAGTTAGCTGATTCATTATAGTTTTTGAAATAATTGTAATAATGTCTTTGTAGTCTAATCATGTCATCATATTTCATAATTTTATCACCATCAATAATAGATTGGTTTGAATGATCAATAATAACTAATCGATTATCATAAATAACATATGATTCTTTTTTGTTTTGATGTTGTTGCCAATCAACTATGATTTCTATTTCCACATTATCGATCAATAAATTAACGTCTATCATAATTGGTAGATTTGTTTTTTTACATTTATTAACTTTATAGTCTTTAATGCTCACATCTTTAAATGGGAACATCAATTTGAGCATTGAAAGAATATTTACTCCACTATCAACCCATGCTCCTAACAATTTGACCTTAAGTTCATCAATAGTTATTCCATCACTACTATATGGGTCTAATACCTGAGTATGAACCTTTGTGATTTTTTTAGGATCATACAGTTTCAAAAACTCTTTTACTTCAATACCATTTTGCCAATGATACATAATTTCAAAAATAAGATTATTTGTTCTTGCAAGATTATATAAATAATCTAAATCTGCAAGGCTAGTTGTGGCTGGTTTCTCAATAATAACATTAACATTATTATTTAAAGCATATTTTGCAATCTCAAAATGTGTTGCGGGAGGTGTTGAAATAATTATATAGTCCAATAAGTTCTCATGAATCATTTGTTTATAATCTTGATAGAACGGATAATCTAGATAATACTCTTTTGATGCCGGATTACATAAAGCATCGCACACACAAACTAATTGTAATTTAGAAGAATCTTTCAAACCTTCTAAATAATACTTTGTGATTGTTCCTAAACCAATAATACCAACTTTTTTCATACGTCACTCCATTATAATTCTATATGTTATTAATATTATATTATTTATTAGAAATAATTTCAATAAAAAAAGATTAGTGAAAAACTAATCTTTTAGATGATTAACTAATTTAGTGTTTATCTTTTTCCTTCTTAATATTTCATAAGCACTAAAACTACAAACAAATAAAACCATTATTGATACAATTAAGAAACAAAAGTTAATCCATAATTCAAGTGGGAGAATTGTAATGATCTGATCTGTTCTATAATCGAATAACCAATTATCTTTACCAGGGAAGCACACTTTATGAAAAACAGTAAATAAACTATCAAAATCAATAACTCCCCAAACCCCTAAAACTAAGATGATAGCAATAATACCAAAGATTGCATAGATACCAGGAGAAAACTTTTTAAATTTTAGGTCGATTACTTTTAATCTCTGTAAAATAAAGATGATAAATATAAAAGAAGTTGATATATACAAACAAATAAAATTAAAAGAAAACAACTTTTTACAATCTTCAAAATGAGCCTTTCCTTCCTGAGAGTATTTTAAACTTCCTGTTTTAAATTCTTTATTAAAGAGTAAGAAATCCATAACATCATCATATGCTTCTGTAATTTCTTCATATGTGTAGCCAGTATTTTTTTCCATTTCTAGCCATTTAATATTTTGATAATAAAAAGGTCGAAATAAAATAGTAAAACTAATAGCAAATGTGATGATGAATACAGCAATAAAAAAAACTAAAAATATCTTTAAAGTGTTATTAACATGTTTCATATAAAACCTCTAGTATAGATATAATTATAGCATATTTAAGTAAAAAATGAACGTGCAAAGAAAGAAAGCGTTTACACTGCTTTGTTTGTTGACAATAGATAATAATGATAATATAATAAAAATATCAAAAAAGAAAGCAGAAGTAGAGAAAATGTTTCAAGTTAATTCATTATACTTTTATTATTATAACTACTTTTATCCAAGACCAAATGTGTTTTAATTAACATAATTATCTTGGCTTTTTTGCAATTACAAATAAATAGTAAAAAAGTTAAAATATGCTAGTTATCACACATTAAAAAATTTTGAGTGATAACTAATTTTTAGTTATTACTCAGGTAATAACTTTTTTTGATTTAAAAATTTTTTATGCAAACTTAAATAATGAGGAGGATTTTATGAAGACATTAAAGAAATTATTAGTTTGTTTATTATTATGTTTAGGTGTTTTTGCTTTTACAGGATGTGGAAAAAAAGAAGTTGTTGTTGGCATTTTACAAACTGCAACTCATAGTGCATTAGATGATGCAAAAGAAGGATTTATTGAATCATTAAAAGCAAAAGGATATGAAAAAGCAGAATTCGTTGTAAAAAACCCTGAAGGTGATCCAACTTCTATGAACCAAATGGCAACTGAATTAGTACGTAAATCAGATATAGTTTTAGGTATTGGTACTCCAGCTGCTCTTGCTTTACAAAGCGCAAGAGACTCTGAACAAATTGATTTAGTTATTTTATTTACAGCTGTGACAGATCCAATTAGTATTGGTTTAATGGATGATGCGACTAAACCTACTGATATCACTGGTACAAATGATATGAACCCTGTTGCAGATCAAGTAGACTTAATTATTGAACTTGTCCCATCTATTAAAAAACTTGGTATTTTATATAAAGTTGACGAAACAAACTCATTAGTTCAAGCTAATTTAGCTAAAGAACAAGCTGCAAAAAAAGGAATTGAAGTTGTAGTTAGAACAGTTAGTGAAGTAATTGAAATCAGTGCAGCAACAACTGCTTTAATTCAAAACGATGGTGCGGAAGCTATTTATTTACCAACTGATAATTTAATAGCATCTAATATGCCAGCTGTAGTTGCCGTTTCTGATGAAAAGGGTGTTCCTACAATTTGTGGCGAAGCAGGAATGATTGAATCTGGTGGTACAATTACATATTCTATTAATTATAAAACTTTAGGGTTATTAACTGGTGAAATGGCTGCTAAAATTTTATCAGGAATTCCATGTAGTGAAGTTCCATCTACTAGTGTTGATGCTAGTGGTATTGAAGTTGTAATAAATGAAGAAGTAATTGAAAAATTAGGACTTACAGTTCCTCAATCAATTAAAGATAAATTAAATAAATAATCATTAGGAATCTTACATTATGGAATATATCCTTATCGATATGTTTAAGACAGGTCTACCTTACGCCCTATTAGCTTTAGGAATATTTATGTCTTATCGTGTGTTAGATATTGCAGACTTGTCTTGTGAAGGAACATTTACTTTAGGTGGAGCGTTAAGTGCTGTTCTTTTAGTTAAAGATGTTAATCCTTTTATTGCAACATTTTTTGGAATGTTAGCAGGATTCTTAGCGGGAATTATTACTGGATTAATCCATACTAAATTAAAAATAACAGCCCTTCTTTCAGGAATTATAACAATGACTGGGTTATTTAGTATTAATCTTGTAATTATGGGAATTGCTAGTCCTGATAGTGATTATGCAACATTAGTCAATCTTAATGGGAAAAATGTTAATAATGAGAGTATTACTACAATCTATAATTCTTTCTTAGCAATTTTTGAAAAGAATAATTATAATATGATTTTCATTTCCTTGTTAATTGTTATTGCTGTTGCATCTATTACTTATTGGTTTTTTGGAACTGAAATTGGCATGAGTTTACGAGCAACTGGAATAAATCAAAATATGGCACGGGCTCAAGGAATAAATACTAATGTAATGATAATTTTAGGATTAGGTATTGGAAATGCCTTAATTGCTTTGAGCGGATCATTATTTGCACAAACTCAAAAATCCGCAAGTAGTACCATGGGTGTTGGAGTTTTAGTTATTGGTTTAGCATCAATTATTATAGGTGAAGGAATCTTTGGTAAAAGAACATTTAAAAACTGGATGATTTCTGTATTATTGGGTGCAATAGTTTATTATTTGATTATAGTAATTGCTATTCAATTAGGTCTTCCATCTTATTACCAAAAACTATTATATGCTTTATTAATTTTAATTGTTCTAGCAATACCTCAACTAAGAAAGTTAATTTTTAAAGGAGGTAAAAAACATGCCAATGCTTAAAATTGTAGATGGAGTTAAAGTGTTCAACATTTCTGGTCATATTGATGATACAAGAATTGCAATGAACCATCTTAATTTAGAAGTAGAAGAAGGTGAATGGATCACTATTATAGGTGGAAATGGTAGTGGGAAATCAACTTTAATGAATGTCATATCAGGTGTTCATAAATTAGATCATGGTGAAGTATATATTGATGGTTGCAATGTAACAAAGCTTTCTGAACATGTTCGTGCTAAATTCTTGGGTCGTGTTTTTCAAGATCCTAATATGGGTACGGCAGGAATGATCTCAATTGAGGAAAATATGAGTCTTGCTAATCGTCGCACTAAGAAGAAAACATTAAAATGGGGTTTCAAAAAAGAAGACCGTGAGAAATATCGTGAATTAATTGCCTCACTTAATCTAGGATTAGAAGATAGATTGTTACAAAAAGTGGGTTTATTATCAGGTGGACAACGACAAGCAATCACATTATTAATGGCAACTTTAGAAAGCCCTAAAATTCTTTTACTTGATGAACACACAGCTGCTTTAGATCCTAAGACAGCGAAAATTGTTTTAGAAATAACAGAAAAAATTGTTACTCAAAACAAGATTACGACATTAATGATTACTCATAATATGCGTGATGCGATTAAGTATGGCGATCGTTTAATTATGTTAGATGCTGGTAAAATAGTTCTCGACATAAAAGGCGATGAGAAAAAAAATCTTACAATTGATGATTTATTAAGAAAGTTTGATGAAAATACTGATATAGTAATGGATGATAAACTGATATTATC
>JAEDHQ010000110.1 GCA_016296945.1 Bacilli bacterium
ATATGTTTTTTATGCTTTTTAAACATTTTATAATACTTTGGATTAAATATAAATCGAGATAAAAATTAAAAAACGTAAGTTAAATAGTCAATTTATAAAAAAAATCGAATTGAATCACTCAATCCGATTTTCATCTATTCTTTATTATTAGATAACAATATTAACTATCTTTCCTGGAACAACAATAATCTTTTTAATTGCTGCACCATTTAAGAATGATTTTATCTTATCACTTTCTAAAGCTTTCTTTTCTACTTCTTCTTTTGTTGCATCAAGACCTACTTCAATCTTATCACGCATCTTACCATTTACTGAAACAATAATTGTAACTGCTTCATCTTTAGTTTTTGCTTCATCAAATGAAGGCCATTTTGAATATGCAATTGATTCTTTCTTATTTAATACACTACTATAAAGTTCTTCAGTAATATGAGGAGCAATAGGATTTAACAATTTCAAGAATCCTTCTAGATATTCATATGGAACTTTCTTTTCTTTATAGCATTCATTAATAAAGATCATCATTTGACTAATAGCAGTATTGAATCTTAAGTTTTCATAATCTTCAGTTACTTTCTTAACTGTTTGATGATATACTTTTTCTAGATTATTATTACTTTCTACAATCTCAGCAACTTCACTGTATAGACGCCATACTCTTTCTAAGAAACGACGTGGGCCATCAACACCTGATGTTGACCATGGTTTTGTAGCATCAAGTGGTCCCATAAACATTTCATACATTCTTAATGTATCAGCACCATATTCTTTTACTACATCATCAGGGTTAATTACATTACCCTTTGATTTACTCATCTTTTCACCATCTTCACCAAGGATCATACCTTGATTGAATAATCTTTGGAATGGTTCTTTTGTTTTCACAATTCCACAGTCATATAGTACTTTATGCCAGAAACGAGCATATAATAAGTGAAGAACAGCATGTTCAGTACCACCAATGTATAAGTCAACTGGTAACCAGTAATTAACAATATCTTGAACTTCTTTTGATGATAAATCTAAATATTGATCATTTGCACCATCACGTAAGATATAACCAATATAATACCAACAACTGCCTGCCCATTGTGGCATTGTGTTTGTTTCTCTGCGTCCTTTAACGCCATCAGCACGAACACAAGCTAACCAATCTGTGGCATTAGCTAATGGTGATTCACCTGTTTTACTTAAAGTAATCTTTGGTAATTTTGGTAATTCTAATGGTAATTCTTCTAATGGTAGGATGTCAATTTTACCATCCTCCCAAATAATTACTGGGAATGGTTCACCCCAATATCTTTGACGTGAGAAAATCCAGTCTCTTAATTTATAATTAACACTTCGTTTACCGATATTGTTTTCTTCTAAATATGAAAGCATCTTTTCAATAGCTTCAGCTTTTCCTAAACCATCTAAGAATCCAGAATTAATATGAAGAGCATCACCAGTGAAAGCTTCATTTGTAATATCACCATCTAAAACAGGAATAATATCTAAACCAAACTTCTTAGCAAAAGCATAATCTCTTTCATCATGCGCAGGAACAGCCATAATAGCACCTGTTCCATAACTTGCTAAAACATAATCAGAAATCCAAATAGGAATTTCTTTGCCATTAATTGGATTGATTGCATACGCACCAGTAAAGACACCAGTCTTATCTTTATTTAAATCTGTTCTTTCTAGATCAGATTTAGCTTTAGCTTTTTCAATATAATCTACTACTTGCGCTTTTTGTTCATTACTCATAATTTTTTGAACGAGTTTGTGTTCAGGTGATAAAACACAATATGTAGCACCAAATAATGTATCACAACGAGTAGTAAATACTACAAATGATTCATCATGGTCTTTAACTTTAAATGTAACTTCAGCTCCGACACTTTTTCCAATCCAATTTCTTTGCATATCTTTAACTGGTTGTGGCCAATCTAATAAATCGAGGTCTTCTAATAATCTTTCAGCGTAAGCAGTGATTTTTAAAACCCATTGTTTCATTGGTTTTTTTAC
The DNA here is from genome assembly GCA_016296945.1 of Bacilli bacterium. GTDB lineage: Bacteria > Bacillota_I > Bacilli_A > ML615J-28 > CAG-698 > CAG-698. The sequence goes on from JAEDHQ010000110.1 coordinate 2,014, forward strand.
AACTGGAAAACCACCACGTTCTGAAACCATCTTACCATTTTCGTTAAGTACTTCTTCGTTAGCCAAAACTGTACCTAATTCTTCACACCAGTTTACTTCAATGTTTCGAATTTCAGCTAATCCTTTTTCGTAAAGTTTTGTAAAAATCCATTGAGTCCACTTAAAATATTTTGGATCACATGTCGCAATTTCACGATCCCAGTCATATGATAATCCTAAAATCTTTAATTGATTTTTAAATACTTGAATATTTTTATTTGTAAATTCACGAGGATCATTTCCTGTTTGAATAGCGTATTGTTCAGCTGGCAATCCAAAAGCATCCCATCCCATAGGATGTATTACATTAAATCCTTGCATTCTCTTATAACGACTAACAATGTCTGTTGCTGTATATCCTTCAGGATGTCCAACATGAAGACCAGCACCACTTGGATATGGGAACATATCAAGAGCATAAAATTTAGGTTTATTTAAATCAATTTCTGCTTTGAAAGTTTTATTATCTTCCCAATATTTTTGCCATTTCTTTTCTATTTCTAAATGATTAAAACTCATAATTATTCTCCCTTATCTGAATTTATAAAACTAATTTGATTTATTTTAAAACTATATATTAATGTAACAATTAATCCAATGTATTCAAATACTCGAACATTAAACAATGTTGCAAATAATGAACCCAAAACAAATGGAGCCATATAATAAAGCATCAAACGCCAATGTATCCCAAATGAATAAATGTTTTTCATTCCCAAACGATTAAACAAAGTTAATAATGTTGTAATAATCAAAACAAGGCCAAATGCTTGAAATACAATTATTAAAACTGCTGATGTCATAATCCAACCTTCATAATTATTTAATACTTGATGAATCACCTCAAATGCTTGATTCCAAAACATTCGATCATCAACTTTGGCTAATCTAAAATCTAAATTATTAGAATTACTATATTCATAATAATTCATTAATCTAAAGTTTTCTAATTTATTATAAAGATAAACACATTCACTATCAAAAACAATAATTGTATTATACATTTCCTTATCAACTTTAATTTCTTCTAAAGTTGTAAAAACAATTGTTAACTCGATATCATCAATATTAACATAATATTGTGGCTTTTCTGTTTCACCAACAAATACTAATTTTCCATTTTCAATGACATATGGAATCTCTATATTATTATAAAATCCATTTCTGATTGCAATTTTTGTATCATATCCGAAGGGTTTTGTAACTGCTAAAGAGATTAAACTAGGTAGCATCATTAGAATCGCATAAAGAATCACAATCCCAAATGTCATTATTTTTCGATCATTTCGGTAATTCAATACATTAGAAGGGGAAATTAACCCATCAATAAATCTACGAAACACTAAAAGTCACCTCAATTCCGGTTTTTTAAACATACTATTAGTTATTATAGCACAAAAGCACTATCTTATCAATAACAGAATATTTCAAAATTATCTATTTTTCTAGATAATTGATTGCAATTTGTCATTTATTGTGATATTATATCAAAAAGAAAAGAATAGTGAGGCCTTAGTTTTGCAGTGTTGTCCTATGAATATAAACGCAATGATTTAAAAAGCCAT
>JAEDHQ010000111.1 GCA_016296945.1 Bacilli bacterium
TAGAATATCTGAAAAATGAAGGCTAAAACAGATACCCAGTTATTTGACGCTTACTAATCATATAATGAATACTGTTGATAAATATCTATTATATTCTATTAGCAGTATTTTTTTACAAAAAAAGAGGCCATCAGTATCTCTACCAATGTCCTCTATTATTTCTCTTTATCCAAATACTGACTATAGGGTACCTTCACATCAAATATACATCCTCCATGTATATTCTCCCCACGAACCAATTTATGCCAATCTCCATAATATGTATTTAAAATATTCTCATACTTTTCTGGTATCGGCATTTTCATCATTTCAAATGGAACATACTTTGAATTGCTAAAATATTGACTATTCAACATCTTGCTCTCATCATGAATTGCAATGTCCATTACATATTTGGTACTGTCTTTATACTTTGTAACTTTTTCTTTATATTCTTTATAATATGGATTCTCTTCTCCATATACTTCAAATAATTTTTTATAGTTTCTTTTTTTATTAGGAAAGCTTATCCTTTGCCACAATGTATGAAAACCCGTTATTTTTGGCTTTTCCGCAAATCCATGATTGAAATCATAGTATTCTCGTGCTTGCTCTTTTAATTTCTTTAACTCTTCGACAAATTTTAGTCTTTCATCTCGATTTTCAGGCACATTATCTAATGGAAAAATATCAATAAATATTCCTTGATTAAAGGGATATTTTTTATCTTTCTCAAAATTCAATATTCCTGTTGTTTTTGAATTTCTTAATTGTGCATGACATCTTAATGATCCCGGATCTGTTTCCTCTGTTTGGAAAAAATATGGTTCCTTAAATTCTGATGCAACACTACATAATTTTTCAAAATCATCGCGATACATCATAAAGTCCATATCATCATCCCACGGTATAAAACCATGGTGTCTAACTGCTCCTAATAGTGTTCCACCATCAGCATAATAAGTAATATTATGTTTCTTACAGATTCTATCTAGTTGATTGAATAAATCCAATTCAATTGACCATATTTTCTTCATTTCTGAAGATATCTTATAGTCATTTCTAACTTCTTCTTTATAAAATTCTTCTGGGAGTTTCATTGCCATTTGCTTCTATTTTCTATTAAGATTTTTTGATTATCAAAAAAATCCTTAAATCATACATCAACATGTCATGAGGTACTGTATTCTATAAATAACTCTTATATGATTTATTTATATCAAATAAACATTCTCCATGAACACTCGAGCCAATAACAAATTTATGCCAATCTCCATAATATATATTCAACACATTCTCATATTTTTCTGGTATCGGCATTTTCATCATTTCAAATGGGACATATTTCGGATTACTTATATTACTTGCCTTAAAAACATCATTAACTGTCCCAACAGCAATGTCCATTACATATTTGGTACTGTCTTTATACTTTGTAACTTTTTCTTTATATTCTTTATAATATGGATTCTCTTCTCCATATACTTCAAATAATTTTTTATAGTTTCTTTTTTTATTAGGAAAGCTTATCCTTTGCCACAATGTATGAAAACCCGTTATTTTTGGCTTTTCCGCAAATCCATGATTGAAATCATAGTATTCTCGTGCTTGCTCTTTTAATTTCTTTAACTCTTCGACAAATTTTAGTCTTTCATCTCGATTTTCAGGCACATTATCTAATGGAAAAATATCAATAAATATTCCTTGATTAAAGGGATATTTTTTATCTTTCTCAAAATTCAATATTCCTGTTGTTTTTGAATTTCTTAATTGTGCATGACATCTTAATGATCCCGGATCTGTTTCCTCTGTTTGGAAAAAATATGGTTCCTTAAATTCTGATGCAACACTACATAATTTTTCAAAATCATCGCGATACATCATAAAGTCCATATCATCATCCCACGGTATAAAACCATGGTGTCTAACTGCTCCTAATAGTGTTCCACCATCAGCATAATAAGTAATATTATGTTTCTTACAGATTCTATCTAGTTGATTGAATAAATCCAATTCAATTGACCATATTTTCTTCATTTCTGAAGATATCTTATAGTCATTTCTAACTTCTTCTTTATAAAATTCTTCTGGGAGTTTCAATTCTTTTTTTATCATAAAACTTTAGCCTCTATGAACAAATTTGAAAAACATTTTAAGAGAACTGTCCTTTAAAATAAATAATGTTAGTAGATATGTTAAGGTACCAGTTAAAAATTGAATAAATAATTTTATAAAATCAGGTTGATTCCAGAAGCCATAAAGTACTATTACTAAGCACATCAAAATTCCAGCAATTATTTTTTTCCAAAGAATTTGTCCAAGAAATTTTATGTCTAAATACCCATTAGAATTTCTTAGATATAAGATAGAAATTGTTAATTCTGCAATAATTGATGCAAATGTTGCTCCAGCACTTGCAAATTTGGGAATCAATATTAAATTCAAAATCAAATTAACTATTGCACCAATGATAATATATATCGCACTTTGTTGCCTTAATCCTGCAGGTGTATAATACTGTGACCCTAAACAATTGGAAATGCCAATAATTATTACTTGGGGACTGAATAGCTGTAAAATTAAGATAACTTTTCCCCACCCACTACCAAAAAATACAGGTACAAATGTATTAGAAATACTAATTAAGCCAAAACATATTCCTACACCAATAAACATTACATAATCTATTGAGAGATGTATATTTTTTTTAATTTCACTATATTTTTCTTTAAAAAATAAAAAAGAAATTCGTGCACCTAAAACTGCATTAACAGAAGTAAATGTTAGAGCTTTTACTAAATTGACTATTTTAGTTGCTTGCTCATAGTAAGCATTTTCTGCCGCACTATGAGTAATTAATCCAATTAATGTTTTATCCATAGACGTATATATAGAGGTTGCTATAGTAGGAATAAAGTAAATAGCAGTTTCATGAAAATGTTTTTTTAAACTAGATAAATCAATTTTAGTCTTTATTACAAATTTATTTAGTTCCAACCACATAGACAGTGTTCCTAACAATGTACTAGCTGTCATAATAAAAACATAAAGATCAGTATCTTTAGGACTTTTAACAAATAATAGAATTAAGACAACTCCCACTATTTTTACAATTGAATTTTTAGCAACAGTATATTGAAATTGTTCTAATCCATCAAAGAACCATGATATATCAAGCATAGTATTGAATATATTTAACGTTAAAATTAAATACATTGTAAGATACTGATGTTGAAACAAAATAAATATTCCCCATAGTAGTAACATAAATAATGATGTTAATATACTAACGAGTTCGATTTCCCAAAAAAGTCTACTTCTTTTTTCTACATCCATTCGTGCACGAGAAATTTCTCGAAGACCATATTCTGCCGTTCCTAATGCTGCAAATAATGAAAAATACAATTGAATAGAGCTCGTATAACTATATTCACCAATGCCATCAGCACCAATAACTCTAGAAATATATGGGGCTGTAATTAAGGGAGTAATAACTGAAAGTATTTGATATAGGGTACTAATAATTACATTTTTTTTAATACTAGGATTATCCATCAGTTCTCCTAATTTATTTCTT
>JAEDHQ010000034.1 GCA_016296945.1 Bacilli bacterium
GAGTTTTTAGTAAGTCAAATTGGTGATGTTGAAGTTCACACTTTAGAAAAAAAATTGCAGTGTAAAAAAATAAGTGGTTATGAAGAAGTCACAAAACGCTTTGATGAAGTTTTTAAAACTACAAATCTAAAAACAAAAGTTAGTGATTATCTCGAAGAATCAGTAGTTGATAATATAAAAATTAAAAATGAAAGCTTTGATTATTTAATTTTTAAATTATTAATTGATGAGAATTTAATTTCTAAAGATCTATTAGATGATGAAGATTTCGAAAATAATATTTTAAAGATTAGTTATCAATATCAACTAAATGAAGAAGAAATGAAAGAGGCTGTTACTAAGGCAATATTAATCAATCATGATTTGAAGTATGAAGATGTCGCAAAATATGCCGGATATATCTTCCAAAATAAAGGTGCTAATCAAGTGCTAGGTTTTGATGTTAAAGAACCATTAGTATATGATCATAACTTATCAAGTGATGAAGAAAACTTAATAGTGATTGCAGATAACTCATCAATTTCTCAAATGTTAGAATCTTTATCAGGAGGACAACCCGCATTATCAGAAGTAAATGATTATATTAAATTAGCTAATCTTACTGGTTTACCACAAGGTGTTATCAATATTCTAGCTCTTTATATTAACCAAAATAAAGAAGGCGATAATGTAAGTTTTAATTACATTGAAAAAGTTGCGCGCAATTGGATGAAAAAAGGTGTCAAGACAACAATTGATGCAGTAAAATTACTAAATGAAAATAAAGAAAAAAGCAAAGTAAAGAATAAGGGAAAAAATAAAAAACAAGTCGAAGAACCAGAATGGATGAAGCGTGATGATCAAGAAAAAGAAAAGATTATCAAGCAAGAGATGACACTAGAAGAAATTGAAGAAGCTAATAAATTAGCTAAGAAATTGTTAGGATAGATTATATGAAAAAGATAACCATCAAAGAATTATTATATAAATCAGAAGAAGTAAGGAAGTTTTGTGAAGAAAATAATTTAACAGAACAAGAAATGATTTTAAACATGGCTCCATTATTTACATATAAAGAAGGATTAGAAGAATGTAAAAACTGTAATGGTAAAGTGTGTAATGCGAGTGTTAAAGAAATGTATCCAACTGTTACACTTGATTTAAATCGTCATGTGGAAGTTAAATATAATGAATGCCCAAAAGTTAAAGCATTTCATCCTGGCAATTTCGAAGTTATTTCTTATACTGACAATGATATTGATATTCAAGTTACATCAGCAAGAAAAGAATTATTAAAAGTATTGAATGAGTTTTATGATAATTATTTTTCTTCTAATAAGCAATTTGTTAAGGGAATATATTTATATGGCGAATGTGGAGTTGGCAAAAGCTTAATAGTTTATCAGTTTGCAAAGAATTTAGTTAGTAAAGGTGCAAAAGTAATTTTTGCGTATTACCCTGATTTAGTTCGTGAATTACAAAATTCATTTGGGACTGTGAAATTAGAAAAATTAATTATTAAACTAAAAACAGTAGATATCTTAATATTAGATGATATTGCACGTGAAGCAAATACTGCTTATATTCGTGATCAAATTTTAGGACCTATTTTACAATATCGTTGTGATAATAATCTGCCAATGTTTGTAACATCTAATCGTAATTTTGATTTATTAGAAAAACATTTAAGTGAAACAAATAATTTAATTGATACTGTAAAAGGTAAAGCTCTAATTGCTCGTTTTAAATACTTAATGAAAGAATATGAGTTAAAAGATCGAGATTTTAGAAGTGAAAAGTTTTAAAAAAGATTTGAAAAATTAGATACTAGGTGGTATAATATTTTAGAAGTCCTTAAATATAACTAAAACGACGAAGTGAATATGGTTATTATAAACGTATTTGTAGAGAAGTAGTGGTTGGTGAAAACTACTAATAGTTGTAATAATTACTCTCACGGAGTGACTCTAATCCAGTCCGTAATTCTGCGTTAAAGAAGTAATGAGAGCCAATAATTATTAATAGATGATTGTTGGAATTAAGGTGGTACCGCAGGTGATTTACTTGTCCTTTATATTTATATATGAAGGACAATTTTTTATTTCTATTTATTTTTTAAAGGAGAATCATTATTATGAAAGTAAAATTTTTAGATGGAAGCATCAAAGAGTTTGCAAATGGCAGTAGCCCATTAGAAATTGCTACTAGTATTTCTGTATCATTAGCTAAGAAAAGTATCTTAGCAAAAATTAATGGTCAATTATGGGATTTAAAACGTCCAATAAATCTTGATAGTGAAGTAGTCGAATTTGAACTATTACTAAAAGATAGTAAAGAGGCTTATGAAGTATTAAACCATTCATGCGCTCATCTTTTAGCAACTGCAATTAAAAGAATCTATAAAGGAGCACAATTTGGTGTAGGACCAAGCATTGAAGAAGGTTTTTATTATGATATTAATCCAGGGGAAGTAAAAATCACTGAAGATGATTTGCCAAAAATCGAAAAAGAAATGCAAAAAATCGTTTCTGAAGATTTACAATTTAATCGTCGTGAAGTATCTAAAGCAGAAGCTTTAGAATTGTTTAAAAATGACAAATACAAAACTGAATTAATTACAGAACTTGATCCAAGTGAAGTCATTACAGTTTACCAAGATGGCGATTACCTTGATTTTTGTCGTGGTCCTCATGTAGTAAGTACTAAAGTATTAAAGAATTTCAAATTATTATCAGTAGCTGGTGCATATTGGCGTGGTGATAGTAAGAATGAACAATTACAACGTGTTTATGGTACTTGTTTCTTTACTGAAGAAGACTTAGCAAAGCATTTAGAAATCTTAAAAGAACGTGAAGCACGTGATCATCGTAAATTAGGAAAAGAACTTGAATTATTTATGATCAGTGAATATGGTCCTGGATTCCCATTCTGGTTACCTAAAGGAATGATTTTACGTCGTAACTTAGAAAGTTACTGGTATAATATTCATACTCGTGAAGGATATCAATTTGTACAAACACCAATTATGCTTAATAAAGAATTATGGGAAATCTCAGGTCATTGGATGAACTATCGTGATAACATGTATACATCAGAAATTGATAAACATGAGTTTGCAATTAAACCAATGAATTGTCCTGGTGGAATGTTAGTTTATAAAAACAGCATTCATTCATATAAAGATTTACCATTAAAATTAGCTGAATTAGGACTTGTTCATCGCCATGAAGCAAGTGGAGCTTTAAATGGATTGTTTAGAGTTCGTACATTTACTCAAGATGATGCTCATATCTTTATGCGTGAAGATCAAATTGAATGTGAAGTAGGCAAATTAATTAAATTATATGATGAAGTATATTCTGTATTTGGATTATCATATCATATTGAATTGTCAACTAGACCGGAAAATAAATACATAGGTAAGATTGAAACATGGAATATCGCTGAAGAAGCGTTAGCTAATGCCTGTCGTTCAGTTGGTAAAGAATTTAAATTAAATCCTGGTGACGGAGCTTTCTATGGTCCTAAACTTGACTTTAAGTTAAAAGATTCAATGAATCGTATTTGGCAATGTGGTACTATTCAATTAGATATGAATCTGCCAGAACGTTTTGATTTAACTTATATTGATCAAAATGGGGAAAAAGTTCGTCCAATTATGTTGCATCGAGCTTTATGTGGTTCAATTGAAAGATTTATAGGCGTTATTACTGAACATTTTGGTGGTGCTTTCCCAACATGGTTAGCTCCTGTTCAAGTTAAATTAATTCCTGTTAATAATAATTATCATTTAGATTTTGTTAAGAAAGTAAATGAAAGATTATTTAATGAAGGAATTAGAGCAGAAATTGATGACAGAGAAGAAAAACTTGGATATAAGATTCGTGAAGCACAAACTAAGAAAATTCCATATCAATTAGTATGTGGTGATAATGAAGTTCAAAATAATAACTTAACATATCGTAAGTATGGTTCTAAAGAACAAGTAACAATATCAATTGATGAATTTGTAGCGATGATAAAAGAAGAAGTTAAATCATTAAAAAGACTATAAGGTGAATCATGAATAGCGATTACCAAAGAAAAGTGAAAGGCAATCGATTATTAGTGTTATTAATTGTTGGACTAGCTTTATTTATGCTAGGGTCATCAATTATTTCAATGATTGCCATGATTCCATTGCAAAAGATAACTAATATATCTGGTGAAAAGATAAATGAAGCTTTAACAGTCTTTTCTAATTATTTTAGTAATGAATTAAGAAATGATGGATTGAAATGGAGTGATTATGCTAAGAGTTATTTCGAAGCTGATCCAATATTGTTTGATAATATTCGTTCTTTTTATTGTGCAGTTCAATTTTTAACATATATGCCTTTATTAGTAATATTTGTTTATTTCTTAAGACATGATTTAGTAAACGACTTCAAAGAATTTAAGAAAAACTTTGCCCAAAATATTGCTATTATTCTTGGAGCTTTAGCTGGAATGTATATTTTAGGATTAATCGTAGTAAATATATATTATGCATTAGGAATAACAGATGATAGTGCTAATGAAAGTATTATTAATATTTTATTGACTAGTCCTGGAAAATGGTTAATGATTATCTCTGTTGTCATTTTAGCGCCGATTGTGGAAGAAATGATATTTAGAAAGTTATTTATTGATACATGTGAAACAAAATTTAAATTGAAACCAATCTATGCAATTTTAATTTCAACAGTTTTATTTGCTTTTATTCATGTTACTGACTTAGAAAGTATAAAATTTATTTTCCAATATATTGCTCTAGCTTTACCAATTTGTGTTGCTTATCATTATTCAAATAATAACATTTATGTCGTTACAATTGTTCATATAATCAATAACTTACTAAGTGTATTGACAGTTACTTATATTTTTTGGTTATAGAAATGGATGAAGTAAGATATAACGAATTAATTGAACGTGCTCAATATTATGGTAATCAAGCTAATTGGGATAAATGCATTGAATATTATAAAAGAGCATTTGAAATAATGGTCCGTGTTGATGACTTATTAGATTTATCAATTGTGTATTTACAAATTGATAATTCCTTTCTTGCTTTGCAAGGCATTGAATCAGTAATATCTATCTTACCAGAAGATTTTAGAGGATACTTTTATAAAGGGATTTATTATGAACATCTAAATCAAGATAGTGAAGCATTAAAATATTATTTAAAAGCATTGGAACTAGAGTCTAATGTTTCAGAAATATATTTTAAGATTGGAAGAATATACGATGATTTATCTGATAATGAAGAAAAAATCGAAGATAATAATGAAATAGATCAGAATATCACAAGAGCAAAGGAGTATTACTTAAAAGCTCTAGCAATCGATCCTAATCATTATTATGCTAATCTGAATTTAGGATCAATTTATGAAAGAGAATCTAATCTTGATAAAGCTTTACAATATACTCTGAAAAGTTATGAAACTGACAAGAATGAAAAAATGGCATCTTATAATTTAGGTGTAATATATTCAAAATTAGGAAAACATGAAGAAGCAATAAAGTGTTATCTAGATGAAGTAACAAAGAAAGATTTCTATCCGTTTGCATATTATAATCTGGGAATAATTTATAAAGATCAATATAAAGATTACTTTAAAGCCAAAGAATATTATTTGAAGGGATTAAAATATTTGCAAAAAGATCCATCATTATGGTATAACTTGGCTTGTACACATGTCTTAACAAATGATTTTCAAAATGCCTATGATTGTTTTTATTGTGCGATATCTTTAAATCCGAAGATTTTAGGATATTTAGAGGAAGATGATGAAGTAAAAAAATTTATTGAAAGTTCTTACTTTGAAAGATTAAAAGAAAAGTGTTAAAAAACTATTGATTTTTTAGATGATTTTCGATAAAATATAAAAGGATTTAATCGTTTAAAAAAATGGGAGGAATAATTATGAAAATGATTAAAAAATTATCTGCTTTATTTGTATTAATGTTTGCATTTGTTGCCTTAGTAGGTTGTGCTCCAAAAGATCCAGCTGAAGCTAAAGCAAAATTAGAAGAAGCAGGTTACACTGTACTCGTTGATGGAACAGCTCTACCTGCAGCTTTAAGAGTTTTTAAAGTTGATGGTGCTGATACTGTTGTTACTGCAACTAAAACAGTTGAAGATGTAACTGATTCTGTTTTTGCTGTTTATTTCACAAGTAAAGATCTTGCTAAAGCAGCTGTAGAAGGCGTTCAAAAATATGCTGAAAACAAAGGCGAAAAAACAGATGTTAAACAAAGCGGTCAATGGGTTTACTATGGTACTGCTCAAGGTGTAAAAGACTTTGAATAAAAGATACTATTAACAGATTTTAAAAAAATGACAGAAGTTAACACTCTTGTCTTTTTTTACCATTGCAAAAAATTTAAAAATATTTTATAATATAGATGTAATTATGTAAAAGATTGCATAAGTAATATACAAGGAGGGGAAAAAATGAAAAAGTTTATTACATGTATGTTTACGTTTTTAATGGCATTTGTATTAATTGGATGCGGTCAAAAAGTTGCTGATGCAGAAGATTATACAATTGATAAAGAAGTAGAAATTACGCAAGAACTTTCATTTGAAGAAGCAAAAGCAGAGGTTAAAGAATTAGAAGAAGCTGATTCTAAATACTTAACATATGAAATGGTTTTAAAAGCCGAAGGAATGAATATTACCACTAAAGCGGTTTTAGTTGAAGAAAAAGAAACAATTAATGGTAGTATGGTTATGAATATGAATATGGGTGGCTTTAATATGAATTATGATATGTATATTAAAGAAAACTATATTTTAGTAGAAATTCCAATGGCTGGAAAAATCAAAGTTAAAATTCCAACAGCTGATGATTTAGGCAAACTTAATGGAACTAGTGATGCTGATTTACAAGGATACCTTGATGAATTTTATCAATTAGCTCAAGAACATTCTGACAGCGTAAAAGCAGGATATGATAAGAATGGTTGTTTAGTTTTAGATTATTCTTATGAAGATGCAAAATGTAGAGTTGTATTTGATAAAGAATTCCCAGTTTATATCTATGTTGCTAATGGAGAAAAAGAAGTTGTGGAAATTAAATTCTCATATAGCAAAGTAAAAGTCGAATATCCTGAAGATTTAGACATGGAAGCATATAAAGAAATGTCATGGGATGATTTTATAGGAATGAATGGAAAATAATATGAATATAAGGTTGTAAAGTATCTTCTTTACAACTTTATTTTTTTTACTATTAAATAAGTAAAAAAATAAAGCTATACTAGCAGCAATTAGAAGAAAAAATATCACTCTTGAATTTTTTACAAAAAAAAGATATAATATAAAAAATTATTTAAAGAGGTATTAATGATGAAAAAATATTTTATTATAATAGGTTTATTTATTAGTTGTTTGTTTTTTGTTGGCTGCGGAAGTGAAGCAGAAAAATATGATATTACCAAAGATGTTGAGGTGGTCACTAAGATTAGTTATAATGATTTGCAAGAATTACTTGAGAAATTAGATGTGTATCGTGAAAAATATATTTCAATGGAACTTAAGATGACAAAGGAATCTTTAAATGGTGTTGAAGAATTAGAATATGAGATTAAATATAGCAAGGAACAAAATGTAATTAACGCAATTGCTTCATTTGATTTAAAGAATTATAGTTATACAAAATATATTAAAGACAATGTAATTTATGTTAATCATGATCAAATAGCTGAACCTGTTAAATCAACTATTGCTATTGCTGCTACATACAATTTTAAAAATTTAATTCTATCTGATAAAGATTATAAAGATATCTTAGATGGTTTTATCAAAAATATTTCCCCAACATCGCCAAACTTTATTGCTGGATATGATAAAGAAGAAAACATTGTTATGGAATATATAACAAAAGATATTAAGTTCCGATTTGTATTTAATGGTACTAAACCAATATATTTACATGCATCAACGGGTAATTATAGCTATGATTATAAATTTAGTTATGAGAAACCAAAGATTAACAAACCAAAGGGATTTAAAGAAGATGATTATAAACAAATTCCGTGGAAAGATTTCATCGCTTTAGGTATTTAATAAGCAATTGACAAAAAGGAATAAAAGTAATATAATATTAAAGGATTTTTAAAAAAGCTAGGAAAAAGAAAGTAGTTTATTAATGAAATATAATAGCGAGTTAGGGATGGTGAAAGCCTAATTAAAGTAATGATAAATGAAGATCACTTTGGAGCTGCAGGTGGAAATATAAGTATACCGAGCCGGATTCTTACCGTTATCAAAGAAATGTATGAAATTAATGAGTACAAAAAATGGTGGTATAACGAAACATTACTTCGTCTGTTTTTTCAGGCGGAGTTTTTTTATAGGAGGATAAATATGTATAAAAAGGTGCCAACTGATTTAAAATTTGTGGAAAGAGAAAAGAATGTAGAAAAGTTTTGGAAAGATAATAATATTTTTAAAAAAAGCATTAATGAGCATTTAAACGATAAAACTTATACATTCTATGATGGTCCACCAACAGCTAATGGTAAACCTCACATTGGCCATGTTTTAACACGTGTTATTAAAGATATGATTCCACGTTATCGTACGATGAAAGGTAATAAAGTATTGCGTAAAGCAGGTTGGGATACACATGGATTACCTGTTGAAATCGAAGTAGAAAAGAAGCTAGGACTAGATGGCAAAGAACAAATCGAGCAATACGGAATTGCTCCATTCATTCAAGAATGTAAAGAGAGTGTTTGGAAGTATAAAGGAATGTGGGAAGACTTTTCATCAACTGTTGGCTTCTGGGTTGATATGGATGATCCATATATTACATATGATAATAAATATATTGAATCTGTTTGGTGGAGTTTAAAACAAATTTGGGATAAAGGCTTATTATATAAAGGATTCAAAGTAGTTCCTTATTGTCCGCGATGTGGAACTCCTCTATCTAGTCATGAAGTAGCACAAGGATATAAAGAAGTAAAAGAAAAATCAGCAATTGCAAAGTTTAGATGTAAAGGAACTGAGAATGAATATTATTTAGCTTGGACTACTACTCCATGGACTTTACCTTCTAATGTGGCACTTTGTGTTAATTCTTTAGAAGATTATGTTAAAGTTAAAACAGTTAATCCAAAAAATGAGCAAGTTGAATTCTATATCTTAGCAAAAGCATTATTATCAGTTATTGAAACTGAATATGAAGTAGTGACAGAATTTAAGGGCGCTAGTTTGGAAGGAAAAGAATATGAACCTTTATTTAACTTTAAGAAGTTAGATAAAAAAGCGCATTATGTTGTATGTGACAGTTATGTTACATTAACTGATGGTACTGGTATTGTCCATATTGCTCCTGCTTTTGGGGAAGATGATGCTCGTGTAGGTCGTAAATATGATTTACCTTTCTTACAACTTGTTGACTCTAAAGGGGAAATGACAAAAGAAACTCCTTGGGAAGGTCGTTTTTGTAAAGACGTTGATAAAGATGTATTAATTACTTTAGAAAAAGAAAATAAATTATTTAAAGTGTTAAATTTTGAACATACTTATCCATTCTGTTGGCGTTGTGATACTCCATTAATTTACTATGCAAGAGAATCATGGTATATTAAGATGAGTGCTGTTAAAGAAGATTTAATTAGAAACAACAATACAATCAATTGGCTACCTGAATCTATTGGAAAAGGTAGATTTGGAGATTGGCTTGAAAATGTTCAAGACTGGGCAATTAGTCGTGACCGTTATTGGGGAACTCCATTACCAATTTGGGAATGTAGTTGTGGACATCGCCATGCAATTGGTTCAATAAAAGAATTAAAAGATATGGCTGTTGAACCAGAGAAATTAAAAGATGGAATCGAATTACATCGTCCATTCATAGATGAAGTTAAGATAATTTGTCCACATTGTGGCAAACCAATGACAAGAGTAAAAGAAGTAATTGACTGTTGGTATGATTCTGGATCAATGCCTTTTGCTCAATGGCATTATCCATTTGAAAATAAAGAAATATTTGAAGATAATTATCCTGCTGATTTTATTAGTGAGGGTGTTGACCAAACTCGTGGTTGGTTCTATTCTTTACTTGCCATTTCTACATTAATCTTTAATAAAGCTCCATATAAGAATGTTATTGTATTAGGACATGTTCAAGATGAAAATGGTCAAAAAATGAGTAAGTCAAAAGGAAATGCTGTTGACCCATTCGAAGCATTAGCAGAATATGGTGCTGACGCGATTAGATGGTATTTCTATTCTAATAGTGCTCCATGGTTACCAAATAGATTCCATGGTAAAGCAGTTATTGAAGGTCAAAGAAAAGTAATGGGAACATTATGGAATACTTATGCTTTCTATGTTCTATATGCGAATATTGATAATTTTAATCCATTAGATTATAACAATGGTAAATTAGAGTATGAAAAATTATCTGTTATGGATAAATGGATTATTTCAAAACTAAATACATTAGTACAAACAGTAGATAATAATTTAGATAATTATCGTATTACTGAAAGTACAAAAGTTATTGAAAAGTTTATTGATGATTTAAGTAATTGGTATGTTCGTCGTAGTCGTGAAAGATTCTGGGCTAAAGGAATGCCACAAGATAAGATTAATGCATACACTACTCTTTATACATGTTTAGTAACATTATCGAAAGCAATAGCTCCAATGCTTCCATTTATTACTGAAGATATTTATCAAAACTTAGTACGAAGTGTTGATAGTAATGCATTAGAATCAATTCATTTATGCAGTTATCCAGAAGCAAATGTTGATTATATTGATAAAGAATTAGAAGAAAAAATGGATGAAGTTTTAGATATTGTTGTGTTAGGTAGAAATGCTCGTAACGCATCTAACATTAAGAATCGTCAACCATTAAAAGAAATGTTTGTTCTAGCTAAACCGTTAGATTCATTCTATAATGAAATTATAGAAGAAGAATTAAATGTTAAGAAAGTAACATATATAGATGATATCAGTGCTTATACAACATATAAATTCAAACCAAATTTCAAAACTTTAGGGCCAAAATGTGGAAAACTTTTAGGAGTATTAGGAAAAGTATTAGCTAATATCGATGGTCATGAAACAATGAAAGCATTAAATGCTAATGGTTCTGTTAAAGTTTTAGTTAATGAACAAACATTAGAATTAACTAAAGATGATTTGTTAATTGAAACATTACAAACTGAAGGATATGCTGTGGCTTCTGAATATGATTTATTTGTTGTTTTAGATACAGCATTAAATGATGAATTAATCGAAGAAGGATTTGTAAATGAATTTGTTTCAAAAGTTCAAACAATGCGTAAAGATGCAGGTTTCGAAGTAGTTGATCATATTTTGTTATACGTATCTAACAATAAATTAATCAAAAATATCGTAAGTAAGAACATGCTTGAGATACAAAGTCAAGTTTTAGCAGATGATGTTTTGTTTGATGTAGATGATGAATTAGCATATACTAAAGACTGGAATTTAAATGGAGAAGCAGTTAAATTAGCAGTTAAAAAAGTAAATAACGAAAAATAAATAATTGTAAGAAGATCAATCAATGCTACAATAGGTTATTAAAAAAAGATAAATTAGACTATGGTATTTTACCTAGTCTTTTTTTAATGGATGATTATTGACTAAATATAAAAAAATAATTATAATAATAGTATAGAAATTTATAAAAAGCGTAGGTGAATAGAAGTATAATGAAGAAAAAATACTATGTAGAAGGGATGACATGTGCTGCTTGCTGTGTCCATGTTGAAGAGGCTGTTAACAAAATTAAAGCAGTAAAATCAGCAAGTGTTAATTTGTTTTCTAAGGAGTTATTTGTAGAATCTAATGTTGATGTTACCAAAGAAATAATTAAGAACGTTTCTAAAGCAGGGTATAAAGTAATCTTAGAAGATGAATATGTGTTTGTTGAGAAAAAAGATTACAAAAAAATTAAAATGATTATTTCTCTTAGTTTATCAGTTGTACTTATGTATTTTGCAATGGGGCATATGCTAGGATTACCAGTTTTTACCTTTATGAAAGATTTAAACAATGCGGTGGTTTTAGTATTAATACAGGTTGTTTTAGCATTAAGTGTAATAATAATAAATAATAATTATTTTGTTAATGGTTTTAAAAAATTATTTATTTTAAAACCAAATATGGACTCTTTAATTGCGATCGGATCGAGTTGTTCATTTCTTTATAGTCTTTATTCATATATAATGATTATTATAAATAACGGCAATTTAGAAGTTGTAAAAGAATTATTTCATAATCTCTATTTTGATTCTAGTGCGATGATTTTAGCACTTGTATCTTTAGGTAAATTCTTGGAAGGTTCTTCTACAAAGAAAACTCAAAAATCAATAAAAGACCTCATTAAATTGATTCCAGATACTGCATTGCTTTGTGATGAAATGGGAAATTATCGTAAAGTATTACTTAAAGAAGTAAAAGAAAAAGATATAGTTTTAGTCAAGCAAGGAATGATTATTCCAGTTGATGGGAAAGTAATTTCCGGTTTAGCGAGTGTTGATGAAAGTAGAATAACTGGAGAAAGTGTTCCTGTCTTAAAAGAAGTAAATGATGAAGTCATTTCTAGTAGTATTGTTATTAGTGGCTCAATTAAAGTTAAAGCCGAAAAGGTAATGGAAGATACAACAATAAGTAAGATTATCAAGTTAGTTGATGAGGCTAGTAATTCAAAAGCACCAATTAGTAGATTTGCTGATAAAGTGGCAGGAATATTTGCATTTATTGTTATCGCAATTTCCTTAATTGCTTTTAGTATTTATATGCTTTTAGGCTTTGACTTAAGTTTTGCTTTAAATATTGCGATTTCGGTCTTAGTTATCAGTTGTCCATGTGCTTTAGGATTGGCTACTCCTGTTGCAATTATGGTGGGAACTGGTGTTGCGGCTAAACATCATTTGATTATTAAAAGTGCAGCTGTTTTAGAAAACTCAAATAAAATTAAAAACATTGTTTTTGATAAAACAGGGACAATTACATATGGTAAACCTGAAGTTGTTGATATTATTTCATATCAGGAACCAAATGATTTTGTTTTAAAAATTGCTTACTCTTTAGAATCATTATCATCACATCCGTTTGCTTATGCAATTAATAATAAGGCTAATAACTTAAACTTAGAAAAATATGAAGTAAATGATTTTGAAACAATTGAAGGTGTAGGTTTAAAAGGAGTAATTAATAATAAGATATATTATGCTGGAAATTTAAAAGGACTATCTCTTCTTAAAAATAATATATTAAGCAAGGATATCGAAAATCAAATAGATAGAATTTATCAAAATGGTTCAAATATTATCATTGTTTATAATGAAAAAGAAATCATTGGATTAATAGTAATTAAAGATAAGGTAAAAGAAAATGCTTCTCAAGCTATTAAATACTTAAAGAATCTTGGAATAAAACCTATTATCGTAACTGGTGATAAACTAGAAGTTGCAAAAAAGGTAGCTAATGAAGTAGGAATCGATGAAGTAATTGCCCAAGTGATGCCTGTTGATAAAGCAAAAGTTGTAAAGGACATAAAAACTAATAATCAAGGATTAGTGGCAATGGTTGGTGATGGTGTAAATGATGCCATTGCTTTAGTTGAAGCAGATGTTTCATTTGCAATAGGTAATGGTACAGATGTTGCTGTTGATTCCTGTGATATTATACTATTAACTAATGATTTAATGGCAATCTATACAGCAATTAAATTAAGTAAAAAAGTTATGAAAACAATTAAAATGAATCTCTTCTGGGCATTCTTTTATAACTGTATTGGAATTTCGTTGGCATCTGGAATCTTGTATCCTAGCTTTGGCATACTATTAACGCCAATGATTGGAGCGTTATCAATGAGCATTAGTAGCTTATTTGTTGTTACAAATGCTTTAACAATTAATCGATTTAAGGTAAATGAAGATAAAAAAGCGAAAGGAGAAATTAAAATGAATGAAGTAAGCTTATTTATTCCTAATATGAATTGTGGACACTGTCAAGCAAGAATCAAAGGAGCATTAGATAAAATTAAAGGATTAGAAGATATCGAAGTGAAATTAGAAACTAAGACAGTTTCATTTAGTACTGAAAAAGAGAAATTAATTCAAAAGGCAATTAAATCAATTGAAAAAGAAGGATATCAAGTGGTTAGATAATGAAAGTACTATCGATTATTGATTCCTTTAAAGGAACAATTACTTCTAAGCAATTAAATGAAATCGTAAAAGAAGAATTAGAGAAAAAAGGCCATATTGTTGACTGCATTACTATTGCTGATGGTGGGGATGGTTTTTGTGAGGCAATCGCTGATATATTAGAAAATGTAAAATATAAGAAGGTAAGAGTATATAATCCATTATTTCAAGAAATTGAAAGTGAATATTTAGTTGATGAAGTAAATAATACTGCTTATATTGAGTTAGCGAAAGCAAGTGGAATTAATTTAATAAAAAAAGAAGAACTTAATCCATATATTACCTCTACTTATGGTTTTGGACAATTGATAGATGATGCTATCAACTCGAATATTAAAAGAATTATTGTGGGAATTGGTGGATCTGCTACAAATGATGGTGGCAGTGGAATGCTTGAGGCTTTAGGTGTTAAGTTTTTGGATGCTAATAATCAAGTAATAAAACATATCTCTAATAATCGATTTAAAGACATCAAATCTATTGATGCTAAAAAGTTCTACGAAAAAATTAATAATAAAGGAATAGAATTTATCACATTAAGTGATGTATCAAATCCATTGTTAGGAGAAACTGGGGCAACATATATTTTTAGCCCACAAAAAGGAGCAAAAAAAGAATCACTTTCCGAGCTTGAAGATAATATGCGATATTTTAGTTCATTTAAAAAAGAATATCGCGACTATAAAGGAAGTGGTGCTGCTGGTGGTGTTGGATATGCATTACATGCATATTTTAATGCAAAATTTTATCCGGGAATAGATTATATTTTAGATCTAGTATCATTCGATAAAATTGTAAAAAAATATGATTATGTTATTACAGGTGAAGGAAAGGTTGATATTCAAAGTTTATTAGGGAAAGTGATTTTTAAGATTTCATCTCGTTGCCCAAAAAGCAATAATAATCAAAAGAAAGTTATAATAGTTTGTGCAATAAATGATCTAAAAGATATTGATTTAGACAAGTATAACATTGAAAATGTATATAGTATTATAAATGATAAAAAAGAAATTACAATTGAAGAGTCAATAAACAATCCGATTAAATATTTCAGAAAGATGATTGAGAAAGAAGTATTATGAAAAAGTATTTAATTTTATTTATTAGTTTATTTAGTTTATTATTAGTTGGATGTACAAGTGAAATTGAAGAAAAAAAGTATTTTATAGCATATGAATTAGATGGTGGTTCTGCTAATGAGTTAGTAACTGAATTTAGAGAAAATACGGAAGTTAGATTACCGATTCCAACAAAAGAAGGATATGAATTTATTGGATGGTATCAAGAAAACGAAAAAATCGAAATCATTGAAAATAAAGATTATTCATTAACAGCAAAGTGGAAAGTATTGAAATATACGATAACTTATGAATTAAATGGCGGAACTTGCAATAATTTAGTTACAGAATTTACATATTTTGATGATGTTAGTTTACCAACACCTTCAAAAGAGGATAGTACATTCTTAGGATGGTATGAAGGTGATGAAAAGGTTGATGCAATTGCAAGAAAGAACTATACATTAGAAGCAAAATGGGAACTAATTCCCGAAAAGGAATATTATGTTCATGCTTTTTTCCAAGGTAAAATTATATTCAGTGAAAAAGTAATAGAAAATACAAAACTAAAAGATCTTTCATTATTAGAAAAACTAAATAAGAAGTTTTCATATGAAATTGTGGAAATATACACAGATAAAGATTTTGAAAATAGTGTTAATTTAAATAAAAAAGTAACTGAAGATATGTATTTATATCTAGAGTTAAAAGTAAAGCCTGTAAAAGAATTAGAAAAGGGAGTTAAAATCTCAATTTTAGGTGATAGTATTTCAACGTTTTACTCATCTTCATCAGAAGTAAACAGTTATTACTCTGAAAATGATACATATTATTATCCTAAATACTGTAGTGTTATAAATACATATACTAAAACTTGGTGGTGGAAAACCATCGAAGCACTAAATGGAACGATTGGAATAAACAACTCATGGAGTGGAACTACTGTTTATAACTGGGGAAATGAAAATAACAGTGGAGCAATGAATATGAATCGGATTGAAACATTAGATGAAAATGGAACTCCCGATATTATTATAGTATTTATGGGTACAAATGATTTAGCAAGTAAATTTGAAAAGAATGTTTTTAAGAATGCTTATGATAAAATGTTAAGTCGTATTGAAAAAACTTATCCAGATGCATATATTTTCTGTTTTAAACTTGGATATAGCATTTATACTGGCTATGAAGATAATCGAGCAGATTATAATAGTGTGATTGAAGAATTAGCCAATAAGCATTGTGCGGGAATAATTGACCTTTCATATGTGCAAACAATTGAAACATATCAAGAAATGCTTGCTGACAGGTTACATCCAAATGAAGAAGGAATGAATAGAATTAGTAATCGAGCAGTTAATACAATTACTTCATTCTATAAGAATGGAAATATTTTTAAGTAAAATAATTGAAATATTAGATATATTGTGATATAATTACGAGGATATAAAAAATCAAAGTTTCGAAAATAAACTACTCATTAGGGAGGTACAATGATGAACTACAAAGAAGCTTCAAGAGATTTTATTGAAAATGAAAAGCAATTTCATTTAGGCGTTATTCCTACAGAACAATCAAATCCACTTACGAGAAATTTAAGTGCTACAATAGCAAATGATACTGCTGCAGGCGTTGCAATGATTTTATCTGCTGATTGTAATATCGCAGGTGTTGCCGCAAAAGCATTTAAAACTAAGAATTTTTTAAGATTAGTTGCTGATATTAAACGTGTTATGTATGAAGATAAAAGAGTTGTTATTTCTTCAGTAGGTGCATCTGGACGTATGGCTATCCAATTAGATGCAGCATGGAGATATTTCTGGAGTCAATTAACACAAAAATTACCTGAAAAAGCTGAAAAATTCTTATATAATGCAAACCGTGTTGAAAGTTTTACAACAGGTGGTGACCGTGCATTAGTTAGATCAGTTGAAAACTTTGAAGACTATATGACATTTGGTGCACAACAAGTTAGAGATGCTAACATGGGTCCTGGCGATGTATTAATGGGCTTAGCTGAATGTGGTTTAAGTGCAAGTATTAATGGCTCAGTTTGTGAAGCTGATGAATTAGGATGTAATACTTATTATTTATTCTGTAATCCAAAAGAAATTTTATATGAACACCTAGAAAGATGTCGTAAAGTATTCAATCGTAAGAAAGTTATCCAAATACCTTTATTCGTTGGTAATATGGCTGTTTCTGGTTCAACTCGTATGCAAGTTACTACTGTTGAATTATTAGTAGCTGGTGCTGCTTTAGAAACTGCTGCTAAAGAATGGTGTGAAGAAAACTTAACTGCTGATGAATTAAAAGTTTGCGGATTAATCGCAATGGGATTCAAAGATTATGCTAATGAATTTAAGAAATTAAATAAACAATTATCAAGTGGTAAAGCATTAGCTGGTTTAGCACAAGCTGTTGAATTAGAAAAATCAATTTACGATCAAAAAGGTTTAGTTACATATTGTACTCATGACTATTTATTAGATATTTTAACAGATACTACTGAACGTCAACCTACATTTACATTACCTCCATTCCGCAAATTTGCTGATGAAGATGCTGAATTAAGTTGGGCTTATATTAAAGATCCACTATATCCTAATGAAGTTGCATGGCAACATGTATTCCGTCGTCCTATTAAAGGCTTAGATTGGACAAAAGAAGATTATGTGCGCTTAGAAGCTGCACAAGCAATTATTGATAATCCTCCACTAGTAGGAAGTGATCAAGTTGCTTTATATAATATTGGTAATGAAGAAGATAAATCTCGTTATTCTCGTAAACCAAATTGCTTAATTTGCTTAGATATTAACGATAGTGCAACTCCAGAAGTTATGGCATGGTTTAAAGAAGAAGTTAAGAAGTTTGAAAAAGGTGTTTTAATCCGTATGGGTCAAATCGCTAAAGGTAAGAAATATGAAAATGAAATTCATATTCCAGTTAAATTAGTTAGAACTTCTAATGAATTAATGACACACTTAATGGTTAAGTTATCATTTAATGTATTATCTACAGCTACAATGGCTAAGATGGGACGTGTTTGGGGTAACTGGATGATCCAAGTATTACCAACAAACAAGAAATTAATTGACCGTTCTACAAGAATTATTCAAAATATTGCTGGTATTTCTTACGAACAAGCTAATGAAGAATTCTTCAAATCTTACTTCGGAAGAGATCCTAAAGAAGAATATCGTGAAAGTTATGTTGTAGAAACATTAAAACGTTTAGGATTTGATCCTAGCCAAGATGTTAAATAAAAATGAAGAGAAGCCGATGGGCTTCTTTTATT
>JAEDHQ010000112.1 GCA_016296945.1 Bacilli bacterium
TGTTGACGTTCCTTCACTTGATAATGTTCCAATATTTGATCGTGGTCTGGGGATAGATGTCGTTAATCTTGGTGGGGCGCATCTCAGTGGTAACCCATATCAGCAGGCTGATTTAGGCCGAATGAATGCGGAAATGTTAAAACTAATAGCTAATGGGGATGTAAAGCCTTTGATTGAGAAAGTGATTCCGTTTGATCAAATTATTGAGGGCTTAACAGCGATTAAAAATCATGAAGTAGTCGGAAAATTAGTGGCTAAAATAAGTTAATTTAATAATTTCTGGTAGTCTAAGAATAAAAGTTAATTAATTTATAGAATAAAAATTTAGAGTGGTTAGAAAAAGGGTTATAATTAACATTAGACTGTAATTCTTGGAAGGATTGATCACGTTTGACAAGAAAAGAAGAAGCGTATGATTTTATAAAAAATAAAATTGTGCAAAATAAATTACACCCTAACGAAGTAATTTCCGAAAATCAAATTACTGATCAATTAAATATGAGTAGAACACCAGTAAGAGAAGCTATAAAACAATTGGTGGCTGATGGGTTAGTTGAAATGCGCGGAAGAGAAAATGTTGTAACAGCGTTAACTGCTAGTGATGTTCAAGAAGTTTATGAACTTCGGAGTTTATTAGAAACTTTTGCACTTAAAAAGACAATTAATTTAATACCAGAGTTCAAATTAGATGAGATTGATAATAAATTTCGAAGTGCTTACCAAGCTAAAGACTGGGATATATATTTAAAAGTAGATACAGAATTTCATGAATTAATTACTCGTATAGCTGGTTATGAACGGTTAAAGCAGTTTTTAAAAATATTAAAAGCTCAAACGGCTCGTACAAGGCATGTTAGTTCATATAACCCTTATCGAATGGATAGGTCTATTGAAGAACATCAGGAAATTATTAAATGGATTCGAGAACGAAATCTAGATGAAGCTGAAAAGGCGCTAGCTTACCATCTGCAAAAAGTATATGATTCAGTAAAAGCCTATTTAAATTATTTGAATGAGTAAAATTAAATAGATTTTAATTAAGTATCCTTAGAGTAATTTTGACTTTAAGGATATTTTATTTTGTGAAATTTTAAATGTGAATATTATTACATTGCTTAACACCTTTATTTTATTGTGAAAAAAATAATTAATCATTAAAAAATACTTGCTTTTTGATTATATGCTAGTAATATACTATTTGTATACAAGTTGATATATCAATGAAAGCAATTATTTTGTTTAAATGTTGCAGTTTATTACACTTAATTATTTTTTGAACAAGAAGGGGATCAGTTATGAATATCGGCAATGCTGTTGTAAGTACGTTCACTAATCAAGGGATTGTTAGTGCTATTGCTTCTACTATTTTTATTATTCTTTTAGGATTCTACTTACGAAAAAATGGTACATTTGGTCCAGATTTTGGAAAAGTTTTAACTAAGGTTGTATTAGCCGTTGCTATTGCAGCATTATCATTCAATTCATTTATGCAACCAATTAATGACGAATCAATGCATCAAGGATTAGGGATTCTTTTATGGGGATTTATTATTTATATTATTTTAATCTTTGTTGCTCCTTTACTCTATAGTCGTAAGAATATGGACAAGCGGGAAGTTATGGGAATTTTAACAACATTCGGTTCTACCACTTTCTTTGGTATTCCTATTGTTGGAGCTATTTATGGTCCTAAGGGTGTTTTATATAGTTCTATTTTTAATATCGGCTATCGTATCTTTTTATATTCCTACGCTTATATTAAAATGTCTGGCTTGAAAATGGAAAAAGAAAATATCAAAAAGATGTTTCTTAATCCTATAGTTATTGCTACTTTGGTTGGTTTTGTATTATGGCTAATTCAAGGAGTAATGCCACAAGTAACTGTGCCATTAATGAAAAACGGGGTTGCAGCCGGTGGTATGACAACAGTTGCATTTTATCGAATTGATCAAACAGCTATCTGGTTATGGAAACCATTAAACTATTTAGCTTCACTTGCTTCTCCATTAGCATGGTTAGCCATTGGATGTACTTTAGGATCAATTTCACTAAAGGATGCAATTTCAAATAAATTGGCATGGTACTACTCATTTAATAAAGTTATCTTAGTGCCACTATTGAACCTAGTTTTATTATTAATTTTAGATGTTACACACATTATGCCAATGAATTATGTAGCAATTGCAACAGTTGTTATTATGATGGCAACGCCAACTGCAACTGTTGCTGCAGCTTATGCGATTAGTTATGATCGAGAAGCTCTCTTAACTTCAAACGCTTCTCTGTTATCTACGGTTTCTGCAGTTGTTATGATGCCGATTTGGATTGCTATTTTGGGAATCTTAAGTTCAGCAGGTATTTTTCATTAATAGAAGTATAAAGGAGTAATTAAAATGAAAATTGCATGTTATGGTGTGCGTCCGATTGAAGAACCATATTTTCGCAAACTAAATAAGTATAATTATACTTTGAAATTAATTCCTGAATTTTTGGATGAAAAAAATGGTGTTGAAGCACAAGATTGCGATGCGGTGTTAGTACGAGGTAATTGTTTGGCAAATGCTAAAAATCTAGAATTATTTGCTAGTTATGGTATTAAATATGTCTTTACCAGAACGGTAGGCTATAATCATGTAGATTTAGAAACAGCAAATCGACTTGGAATCCAAGTAGCCCGAGTTCCTAATTATTCTCCATATGCAGTTGCAGAACTTGCAATGACTTTGGGTATGCAGTTATTCAGAAATACAAGTATTGCAATTGATAATAGTAAAAATGGAAACTTTAAAGTTTTGCCAACTTTATTTAGTAAAGAAATTCATAATTCAACTGTTGGTATTATTGGAATAGGTAAAATTGGCCTTGCCGAAGCTAAGTTATATAAAGGCATGGGAACTAAAGTTTTAGCTTATGATAGACATCCTTCAAGTGAAGCGCAAAAAGTTGCTGAATGTGTCGATTTGGATACTCTTTTAGAGCAAAGTGATATTGTTTCTATTCATGTTCCTTATTTCCCAGGAAGTAATGAGAATATGATTAATAAAGAGACTTTTAAAAAGATGAAATCTTCTGCTGTATTTGTAAATACAGCTCGAGGAGAACTTGTCAATACTAGTGATTTGATTGAAGCGCTTCAAAATAATGAAATTAAGGGTTATGCGGCAGATGTCTTTATTGATGAAAAGGACATTATGAATCACGTATTTGAATCCATAGAAGATCTTCCTAATACTGAAGTAAGAATTTTAGCAAAATTATACCCAAGAGTTTTGCTTACACCACATATAGGTTCTTTCACTGAACCAGCATTAGAAGATATGATTTCAATTAGTTTTGAAAACTTTGAAGAAACATTAAAAACTGGAAGCAATAAGAATATTATTAAAGGATAAAATAAAAAGGACACTAGCTTTATGAGCCATGTGTCCTTCTTTTATTTTGCTAGATAAATCTGTTCATCAATCAAATCAAATGAGTGCAAGTTAGCATT